>JAFMBQ010000274.1 GCA_017858365.1 Algoriphagus sp.
CGCAGCACTTAATCATTCCAGTGTGTGACGTTGTCGTCATGCTCGATTTCATAAGGACAAAGCCTTAATTCAGCTTCAATTTCCGTTTCCCAGATTTGTGGATAGATTCAAGTTTTTGGGTCGGATAATTCAACCCTTCAAGTATCCTAACAGATCTCGCACATTTTTTCTTCTGTACTAGTAGCTTAGCCCAAAAGGAAAAATTAGCACGAAATAAAATCTCATTGGCTTAGGAGTAACAAAAATCCAGGCATTTGGGACAACGCTACGTTCTACTACTCGAAAGCTATAAAGAACAGTCCCCATTCGTTCCTTTAATGAGCTAGCGCCAAGGAATTAATGCCTCATCGAACCCACTAATACTGTACGTTTCAAGGTGTGCGATGCGGTCAGAGTAAAGACTCTAGGTCAACCAAGCCTCGTTTATAGACCTTTGCTTATTCCAAGCTTAACTCCTTTCAGAAGACTTAAGTAATCAATTTTCCCAAAAGCTTAAGGATTAAGATCTAAAAACTAGTGGATATCAATCAGATGAGAATTTATGTTTTGAAAAGAACCAAACTCACTGATTCCCAAATAAAAAGGTTCATCTGTATATGCAGGCATTCCCAATATTGCGCTTAAATCCAAAGCCGATTTTTGAAGAGGTATATTATATTTAAAATTTTCATTTTCAAACAATAGTTCCTCTCCACAATCTTCCTTAAGTTGTGAGATTTTTGCGAAACCCCTCTTACTAATCAATAATAATCCGGCCCATCTGATCAACTCACCAGACAAAGAAATAAATGCTGGAATCGAATTAGAAGACAAAGATATAGATCTCATATTTTTGGTCAATTTTTCACGGGTATCAATTTCTTTAGGATAGTAATATTCACCAAAAACAAGTGGGCAATCTAAATTAAAATAGGCTTTTTCAAGTTCAAAATTGTTAAAATCTTCGAGGGAAAGACACATACCTAATTGGCCAAAAATCATCAAATCATCTTGATTAATCCAGGAAGAAACTAGGTCCAATGTCATGTAAGGAATTAAATTCGGTTTGACAATCAAGTTGACCTCGTAGTCATCAATCAATTCTCTCAATAACCTATTGTCAACATACAAGTCTTGATCCACGAAAAAATAAATTATGTCACAAGATTTTTGAAGGTTTAAAAAATTTTGCTCAAGTAAAGTTTTTCCGGATGGAAGTACATGAAAAGGTAATTCCAGTAAAGTTAACTCAGACAATGGATTGTAGCTGAGAATACTATAGCAAATGATGCCTATGGTTTTTGGACTTTTTACATTATTCATGTCTATAATAAGCTAATTGGATTAAAATAAAATATATTTAATAAACAAGATCTAATAATCGCTAGGATTAAATAAAAAGATGAATCACATTCTTTCTTTAAGGTAAAATAGGTCAAAGCTTGTTCTTTTGTATCAATTCTCAATCTAATAAAATATCTTAAAGAAAATTTTGTAAAATAACTTTAACTATTTTTCTCAAATTTTCAAAGTTAAATCTCCAATCTGCAATGCGTTATAATTTTTATAAAATATTTAACTGAAAATTATACTAGAATATTTTTTCATATCATTTAATATAATGGAAGTGCCCTTGATTACTGAATTCGAAGGATCATCTACTACCATAACTTTTAGACCCAACTTATTACCTAATCGTTCTTTAAGCCCTCGCAATAATGATCCACCCCCGGAAATATAAAGCCCATTGAGGTGAATGTCGGAGGAAAGTTCCGGAGGTGAATTTTCTAGAACCTTAATGATTGATTCCTCAATCTTTGCAATGGATCTGTCTAATGCTAAGGCAGTTTCTGAAAAAGAGATTTTCACAGACTTTGGAATTCCCGAAAGTAAATCCCTACCTATCACTTCAAACATGGTATCATCCCCATCTAAATCGACCAACACAGTACCGATTTTGATTTTTACGGCTTCCGCTGTGCGTTCACCGATAAGTAAATTATATTCCTTCTTTATGTAATAAATAATATCATTATTGAAGGTATTACCAGCGGTTCTGATCGACTGCTCTACCACTATTCCTGCAAGAGAAATAAGTGCAACTTGAGTAGTGCCACCTCCAATATCCACAATCAAAATCCCTTCGGCAGACATCACGTCAAGTCCTGCTCCTACAGCGGAGGCCACCGGTTCATAAATCATCAGTACTTCACTGGCTCCAGAATTGACGGCAGAATCCTTTATCGCTCTTTTCTCTACATCTGTAATTCCGGTAGGGACCGAAAACAACATGGTATAAGAAGAAAAGATTAGATTTTTTGATGTCTTCCGTATCTGATTAGTAAAGGACTTGATCATTAATTCTGCCGCAGAAAAGTCTGCAATCACACCATCGCGTAATGGCTTGATGGTTTTGATTGTTGTACCTGTTTTTTCATGCATCAGCATGGCAATTGACCCAGATGCTAATAATTTATTAGTAACTGGGTCAATTGCCACTATGGATGGTTCATTTACCAAGATTTTACCTTCTAAAGAAATAAGAGTATTAGCGGTACCCAAGTCGACACCAATTGCTAATTGCCTTAGTAGTCTTAATCTCATCTAAATAGTTTCATTTAAGAAACAAATAATAGTAGATGAGTTTCCCATATCTATACAAACAGCAAGCTCTTTATCACCTCCGCATAATTTTGCACTCTTTAAGCAATAGCCCTTTGCAGCCAGATGATGTGGATCTTCGGGAACAATTAGCTCTTTCACATCTTTGAACTCTGCTTCAAACAAGGCAACCAACTCAGGATACAAGGCACCACCACCAGCAAGATAAATACCCTGAGAACGCGCAAATTCTCTATCAGTAAAAGCCTTCTTCACACTTGGCGAGATCACATTCTCATAATAAAAGGTTAAAACCTTTAGTCGAAGCGCAGTGATATCAACTCTTTTTCTGTTGATGAACATAAAGCCGTTTCTAAGACCTTCATCCAAAAATGCATCAGAGATCATCGTAGATGGGTGCAGATTAAACAACTCTCTGCGCAAAGCCTGGAGTGCATAGTTAATTCCAGGAGAAGAAGAAGCGGTTCGTTGAATTCCAAACTCACCTGTTGCATCACTGAATATGGTTTCGAAAGTTCCATAGCCTAAGCTAAGTACCATGAAATCACCCTTTAATTCATGAATATTACGGATAGCATAAGCACTGGAGGAAACTTCAGGAATGATCGAGCCATTCTTTACCTCTATAACTATTTTTTTTATGCCTCCCGAAGAGAAGACTGAAGAATCAAAGGTTACCAAATGATCCTTTATAAGATTCTCATGAGCCACATCCTTATTTACCTGGAAGGATGCATAAGGGAACCCTGTGGTAACTGTGAGCGGATTTCCAAGTTTAGAATAAGAGACTAATAAGGCTGAAGTCAACAAGACCTGATAATCCAGATCATTAGGACTTGAGTTTATCTCTTTGTGCGGTTGAATACCTTCATTGAGGGCAAGGTCACCGACAATGAAAAATTTATCTTCTATTTTCACCTTCAACCCTTTTTGGACTTTCTCGGCAATGCTGTCAAGAACCTCCGGAGCTGATTCAAATACGCTTGGAATACTGATAATTTCAAATAAGCTTTTCATATTTTTTTTCTAAAAAAATTTTTTTATTTAAATTATAAATTTGTAGGGTATAATAATATTAAAATAAATTTATGCTTATCGGAACTACTTTATATAGATAAATTCCAACATTTAATTTTAAGTATATTATTATACTTACCTGATTTTTATACTGATACGAAGACTATCCTCAAACCTTGGGACAAATCCGGAATACCACAAATGTTATAAAACAGACTGTAAAACGGCATGAATCCTGTTTGTATGATTTTAGAAATCTATACTTACATTTAATTATTTTTTATTATATAAATTTTGTTTTTCTAACTATAACTTAACTAATCCACCCAAAACTAATTCACTTTTCAATTCACTATATTTTCAAACATCCACTTAATTTAACCCATTGAATGGCTCCATCGTACGGTCCCCAGCCTGATTAATGCCATCTCGTTGGATAATTTTGAGAATAGTCAGCCAGAAAATTTTAAAGTCTAAAACAAAACCTATGTTTTCCACATATTCTATGTCCAATTCAAGTTTCCGAGTCCATGAAATACTGTTCCTTCCATTGATTTGAGCCCAACCCGTGATTCCCGGCCTTACTTCGTGTCGTCTATTTTGCTTATTGGTGTACAATGGCACGTATTTAACCAAGAGCGGTCTGGGACCTATTAGGCTCATATCACCCTTTAAAACATTGAATAATTGGGGCAATTCATCTATGGAAAACTTCCTCACATATTTTCCAAATACAGTCAATCGATGATTATCGGAAAGCAATTTGCCTTCCTTATCTTTTTTATCATTCATGGTTTTGAATTTGATAATATAGAAGGGGACTTGATTTTTTCCAGGTCTTTCTTGATAGAAAAAGGCTTTACCCTGGTTCTGGACCAGCAATGTTCCCCAAGTAAACATTAGTATTGGGCAAGCAAGTAGAATAATTACAAGAGCTAAGAAAAAGTCAATTAACCTTTTTATATATACGCTATAAACCATCACTTCATCCAATATTTTAAAACCAATAATATCAATCCACAAAATCCATAATTTGAACTACAGCAAACGCCATTGCCATGTTATTAGAATGTGAAATACTAACCGAAATTCTATAAGAAAATTGGATTTCAGAATCATAGTGAATTTCAACTTTAGGAAAAAATTTGTGCGGATCATTCACAATTTCAAGTTCCTTCACATTTAATTGAAGAAAAGGCGTAAATGCTTTTAGAACAGCCTCTTTAGCACACCAAATTCCAGTTAAGGTTTCCCAAGGTCTAACTTTTTGATTTGCATATTTAAGCTCTGATTCAAAAAACATTTTATTTATGACAAGAGGTTTATTCTCATATAACCTTTTGAACCTTTCAACTGATTCCAAATCAGTACCGGCCTCAAGCTTCATATTTTAATCACGCTTATTCTTTCCTTGTATCTGTAGAAGACAACCTCATCATTTCCAACATTTTTTTCTAAAGTCATCCCAGCCATTATCTTATTTTTGTCTCCAATTTTAATTCCTGGTATCGTTGCAGCATTTATACCGAATAAATTTTCATCACCCACCTCCGTGTATCCAGAAAAACAAACATTTGGACTCAAAAAATTAAATTTCCCGATAAATGAATCATGACCTATACTAACTCTGCTATTCACCAGAGAAAAATCGCCGATATATGAATTTGGGCCCAAGTTCACATTTGGTGCAATCACAACACCTTTACCAAGTTTTGCTGTTGAGGAAACAGAAACTGAAGGATGTATGTAGGATAAAAAATTGGCTCCATGTCCAATAAAATGCTCCACAAATTTTTTTCTGTACACTAAATTTCCAATACCGATTAGGTAATGAATATCGGGACGGATTTGGTGACTTGTGATTTCTCCTAAAAAAGGAAAATCGAAATCATATTTCAGATAATTATTGAAATTATCGTCTAAAAGGCCCAAAATAGCGATTTTATCCTCTTCGGATGCTAGACAATTGGAAAACTTGATGTAATCGACCAGTTCTGCCGCATGACCTCCTGATCCAATTATTATTACTTTCATGGAATAAAAGAATCATTTTTTTTTAAGGTTAAATGTAATTTGAATGAATATGTAAATAAAAGGTATGGATGCATTGACTGCAACAGACAAAAAACTCTTACAATTTAGGGTATGATCAGCATGTCAAAAAGGTGTGGACCCGAAGCGGTGATAAGGCCAGACATGCAAAATAAAATCTCTGCAAGTACTGCAGAAACCTCCAGAAATAAATAGCTAATTAGTTAATCAAAAAAGAGGGCTCTATATGAATTTTAGTGGGTGATGGTTAAACTAAGATTACGATATTTTA
>JAFMBQ010000275.1 GCA_017858365.1 Algoriphagus sp.
TGAAAGACGGAGAACACACTGGTGCTTTTCCCGGAAGAGCCGTCAAAGGCCCTGGATACATGGAGAACTAAATTTCAATTTTACCTTTAAATTTTATTATGATCATTGACGTACATACCCACATAAATAATTACCACGAAGACCGCGTCGTTTCACTTGAATCCTGTTTGGATAAGCTTTGCGAAACAATGGAAGAGAATAAAGTGGACTACTCCTCAGTATTGACTTCATATAAAGTTAATGAGCATCGGCCCAGCACGACTCAAGTCGTAGAAGCCATTCGCGATCGACCTAATCTAGGCGTCGTAGCAGGGATTTCTTACCTCCATTACAACCATCGAGATCTCCGGGAAATAGCTGATTATTTGGAAGCTGGTCTAATCAAAGGATTGAAGTTTTATCCAGGATACGAACCCTTCTATCCCAACGACACGCGAATGAAAGTCGTCTACGATATGGCAATTGAATACGATGTCCCTGTAATGTTTCACTCTGGCGATACTTATTCCCCTACTGGTCGAGTGAAGTATTCTCATCCCATTCACCACGACGATTTGGCTGTGGATTTTCCAGAATTAAAGATCGTGATCTGCCATGTAGGTAATCCTTGGATCAAAGACTGCATGGAAGTCACTTATAAAAACAAGAATGTATATGCAGACTTCTCGGGGCTCGTATTAGGAAATTTCTCAGAGAAGTTTGAGAAATTTATGAAAACTGAATTGGAACAAATGATCACCTATGCAGGAAACCCTAAGTACCTGCTTTATGGTACAGATTGGCCTATTTCTTCCATGAGCTCCTATTTAAACTTTATGAAAAACCTAGATCTGCCTGACGATAAAAAGGAAATGATCTTATGGAAAAATGCAGCTGAACTATTCAAAATCGATGTTTCTAAGTTGTAGATTCCACTTAATCTAGAGTTTATTAACTCTTCGGATAATTTAAAAAGACATGAAAAAGGGTCTGAGTCCATTTTCGAAACTCAGACCCTTTTCTTTTTGAAGGACCTTAACGAATCAATAGCCTAAGGTTTTCAACATACTTTCCTGAGTTTGATCTTTTGCAAACAGCCTATGAGTAACATTTCCATCTTCATCCCGATCAATCAGTACATGTTTTGGAGCTGGGACAAGGCAATGTTGGATTCCACCGTAGCCTCCAAGTGATTCTTGATAAGCTCCAGTATGGAAGAAACCAATGTATTGTGTTCGGCCAGCTTCTATTTTAGGTAAATAAATATTGAATTCATTTGCCTCAGAATTGTAGTAATCCATACTATCACAAGTCAAACCTCCCAAGGAAATATTATGGAAAGTTTCATCCCAATTGTTGATGGCAAGCATGATGTATTTTTGATTTAACCCCCAACTATCTGGCAGTTGCGTGATAAAAGAGCCGTCAATCATATACCAAAGCTCTTTATCGTTTTGAAGCTTTTCATCCAAAATTGAATAGAGCACCGCTCCACTTTCACCCACGGTGTAACTTCCAAACTCTGTAAATATGTGTGGCTCGGTTGTGTTGTTTTTAGCACACATCCATTTGATATTTTTGACGATCTGATCTGCCATATATTGATAGTCATAATCGAAAAATAGATTCGTTTTGATTGGCCAACCGCCCCCGATATCCATAGTATCAAGTGAAGGAGCGATTTTTTTCAAATCCACATACTTTTGGATAAAACGAGTCAATTCAGACCAGTAGTAAGCCGTATCACGTATTCCTGAATTGATAAAAAAGTGAAGCATTTTTAAGCTCACCAATGGATGATCCTTGATTTTTTCCTCGTATAGACGGATGATATCATTGTATCGAACTCCAAGTCTTGAGGTGTAAAAACCAAACTTAGGCTCCTCGTCAGCAGCAATTCTGATCCCTACTTGGAATGGAACTTTAACATGCTCTAAATAGTAATCGATCTCGGAGATATTATCCAAAATTGGAATACAATTCACAAAGCCATCGTTGAGCAATTCGGATATATACTGTTTGTAAAGTGTCCGCTTAAATCCATTGCAGATGATATAATTATCCTTTGTGATCTTTCCCTTTTCATATAGACTTCGCACCAAAGGAATATCAAAAGTCGAAGAAGTCTCAATATGAATGTCATTTTTCAAGGCCTCATCTAGCACAAAGCTGAAATGAGAAGACTTCGTACAATAGCAATAGGTATAATCGCTTTGGTAATCGTGAGTTTTGATCGCAGTATTGAAATAATTCTTGGCATTCTGAATACTTTCAGAAATCTTAGGCAAGTAGGTCAGCTTCAAAGGAGTGCCATACGTATCGATAATCTCTTTAAGGTTTACTCCATTGAAGAATAATTGATTATTCTCTACATGAAATTCTTTGGTAGGAAAGTCAAAAGTCTGTTCGATCAGTTCTTTATAGGAATTCATTCGCGTTGGTTTGTGAATAATTAAAGCTGTGCAAAAATTGCTATTTTATTGAGGTAATTCAAACGAATCAACATAAATACCCAAAGTCTGTTCCTTTTTTTATCAAAAAATTTAAAAACACTTAATCTAAATCAGCCTAGCTATCAGCTATAAAATTAACGGGAATCCTCAATCGGAAAGCTTTACTTAATGAGTTAGAATTTCAATCTTAAAAAATAGGATTCTTTATTAGACGATTTAATCCTTCAAACAACTCTGAATCATTTTTCGCAAAGCAGAATCGGAGAATTTTATGATCCGTTTTATCTTGGAAAAAGACCGAGATCGGAATACAAGCTACTCCATGACCAGTGGTCAATCGTTTTGCCAAAATCAAATCTGACTCATTAGAAAGATGTTTATAAGACACCAACTGAAAAAAACTTCCTTGAGCTGGTGTAAAGGTAAAATCTGTAGTTTCCAGTCCTTCACAAAACAAATCACGCTTTTGCTGATAGAATTTCGGAAGGGATTGATAAGTCGAAGGGTCTTGGATGTAATCTGCCAAAGCATATTGGAATGGCGTCGGCGTACTAAATGTAACAAATTGATGGACTTTTCTAAATTCTTCAGTTAGCTTTCTCGGAGCCAAACAATAACCTACTTTCCAGCCTGTTACGTGAAAGGTCTTCCCAAAAGAACAACAGACAAAGGTTCGCTCCCGCAAAACAGGATGAGTCATCAGTGACAAATGTGGTCGCCCATCAAAGGTGATATGCTCATAGACTTCATCAGAAACTACCAGAATGTTGGTCGATTCGATCAGTGAAGCCAAATTATCTATATCCTCTTGTGTCCAAACATAGCCTCCGGGATTATGAGGTGTATTGACCATGATCATCCTCGTTTTTTTCGTTACTGCTGATTTTAGCTTTTCCCAATTCACAGAGAAATCAGGCATATTCAGCGAAACAAACACCGGGATTCCACCGCAAAGTTGAATGGCCGGGACATACAGATCATAAGCTGGTTCTAAGACAATCACCTCATCTCCTGATCGGATAGTAGCGGTAATCGCAGCGAATATTGCTTCAGTAGCTCCAGAGACCACTGTAATCTCTTCTTCTTCATTATAGCTGATTCCAGTTTCTGACTGAACCTTCTCCGCTATCCGCTGCCTCAAAACTGGAACCCCACTCATCGGCGCATATTGGTTGTTTCCCAATCGCATGTGGGTGGTGACTAATTCTAGTAATTCCTTTGGTGAATTAAATCCTGGAAAGCCCTGCGAGAGATTAATCGCATGATGGTCTAAAGCCAGTTTGGACATGATGGTAAAAATAGTGGTCCCAACTTCAGGCAACTTGGATTCAATCAACATGTATGATTTTTTTTAGTCTAGGATTAAAGCACAATTTAAAAATAGTCTGAATTCATTCAAATCTTACCTTTTGGCTAAAATTTGAATTTCTTTTATCGTTTAACACTACAATCCAGTTTGTCAGGGACTCTGACTTTTCAGCCAAATTTACCTACTTTTGCGCGACCAATGCACCCGAATTTAACTTAAAAGAGCCCCAAATGCGTGATATCAAATTAGTAGAAGTACGATCCGAAATTGCTGCTGGAACGCGAGGAGCAAGCTTAGGAATCGATGCTTTAAAAATTGCCAGTCTGGATAAAAAATCAAATTTCTTTACTCAGTTTGACCCAATAAATGTCCCTGATGCAAATAATTTCCTTTGGAAAGGGAATAAATTTCCAAATGCTAAATACATAGACGGAGTCTATCAAGTGCTGAAAAACGTGTATTCCACAGTGGAGTCGCTTCGGATGGAGAAGAAATTTCCAATTATTTTGGCTGGAGATCATAGTACTGCAGCGGGTACTATCATGGGGATTAAATCTGCAGAACCAAAGAAACGACTTGGTGTCATTTGGATTGATGCACATGCAGATTTGCATACCCCTTATACTACACCCTCTGGCAATATGCATGGCATGCCGCTGGCGATGGTCACCCAATTAGACAACTTGGACTGCAAAGTGAATGAACCTTCTGAGGAAACTATCACCTATTGGGAAAAGATTAAAACTATCGGAGGGGATTTCCCTAAAATCCTTCCAAGCGATATCGTTTTTATCTCAGTTCGTGATACTGAAGAGCCTGAGAATTATTTGATCAAAACTCATAATATCAAAAATTTCAAAACAAGCGAAGTTCGGACTAAGGGAATAAGCCAGATCGCAAAAGAGACTTTAGAGTTATTGAGAGACTGTGATCAAATTTACATTTCTTTTGATGTGGATAGCTTAGACAGTTCTATTTCTATGGGAACTGGCACTCCAGTACCAGATGGATTGACTTTGGAAGAAGCAATTCAACTGAATGCTGAATTGATAATGGATAAGCGCGTTTGCTGTTGGGAAATCGTTGAAGTTAATCCAACACTGGACAATGAAAATACCATGGCAGAAGCGGCATTTGAAGTCTTGGAAATCACCACCAATTCGTTGGTTGAAAATTTCTAGTGTTTAACCACAAAGGAATCAAAGGTCAAAATTAAGGACGCAAAGAGTTTCAATTGAATATCAAGATAAATTTGAGATTTGACTATTTGAAAATCATATGAATCAATTTGACTTACTTGATGAAGATCAATTAGCTAATAAAGTGATCGGAGTAGCTTTAGCAGTTCATTCACAATTAGGTCCAGGCCTACTCGAAAATGCATATAAAAAAGTCCTTGCATTTAAATTAGAAAAAGAGGGGTTTGAAATAGAAGTAGAAAAAGAAATGCCTTTAATAATGGATGAAATCCAAGTAAGTGTTGGATATCGAATTGATATTTTGGTTCAAAAAAAACTTGTTTTAGAATTGAAATCTGTCGAAAATATCAACGATTTACATATGGCTCAAACCATTAACTACTTGAAGCTCGGTAAATTTAAACTTGGATTATTGATAAATTTCAATGTGAAAAGCTTAAGGTTTGGAATAAAAAGAGTCATAAACACGAAATAAGTTTAAAATTGAATAACCCTTAACCTTTGTGACCTTTTATTTGACCTTCGTGTCCATTGTGGTTAAAAATGCGGTTTAAAAACCTATTTAAGTAAAATTTAAAATGAACATACAAGAATCAATTATTTCAGGCATTCAGCTTGCCTTTCAAAATATCTTCAATGCCGATATCTCTTTGGATCAATTGGCACTGGCTCCTACTCGAAAGGAGTTTGAAGGAACCTATACCTTTGTGGTTTTTCCTTTTTTGAAAATTTCTCAGACCACACCGGAGAATACTGCAAACCAACTAGGCGCATATCTTAAAGACAATGTCGCTGAAGTCGCGGGCTTCAACGTGGTCAAAGGCTTTCTGAATTTGGAATTAAACAATCAGATTTGGCTAGGCGTATTTCAGCAGCTTTTTGACAATAAAAATTTCGGACAACTTCCTGCTAACGGTCAGAAAGTAATGGTCGAGTATTCCTCCCCCAACACTAATAAACCACTTCACCTCGGACATATTCGCAATAACCTTCTCGGA
>JAFMBQ010000276.1 GCA_017858365.1 Algoriphagus sp.
TTTCTTTGTCATCTATTTGTAAAATTAGCAGACACACTTAACTGAACACTCTCTACTTTCAGCACGATTTAATTTTTAACAGCCCGTTTCGGTCTAATGATATTTAATTCCTTTTCCAACAATTGACTACTAGCGAGTGGTTTAATATTAAGCATTCAAACTTGCATGTATTTTTATTAAATCTGATGATGAATTAGACTCTTTCCATCTCATTTTCTCAACGAAATCTCACTAATGAAACATCATTTTATTTTTCCTTTCGTAAGTCTTTAAGAAGCCTGGTAATCTTCTCGGATTTATTCTTCAATTTTCAAATCTTTGAATTATAGATCATCCCCATTCCTCGATTTCCACTATTTTTAAACTATCAATCAATCCCTTTTACCTATGACCAGATTTCTTTTTGGATTTTTAGCAGCAGCCTTG
Source organism: Algoriphagus sp. (assembly GCA_017858365.1). Lineage (GTDB taxonomy): Bacteria > Bacteroidota > Bacteroidia > Cytophagales > Cyclobacteriaceae > Algoriphagus. The sequence goes on from JAFMBQ010000276.1 coordinate 427, forward strand.
ATACTGGGTGGGATTTGGTTTTTTACTGCAAAAAATGCTTCCCAAGAGCTTTTGGTGACGAACTCTGCAATGATCCAACAGCAGATTCAGCAGGTCGGTAAATTAATCGTGACGGAAAGCTATTATTCGCAGGTCTTCACCTACAAAAATTCGCAGAAACTATTTCTCAATCTAGTCAGTGCAGATAAGAAGGCACTCATAGTAGCTAACACCAAAGCCACTGTCGAATATGATCTGCGAAAGCTCCAGACCAATATCGATGAGAAATCTAAAACTCTGACAATTCTCAGTATTCCAGATCCGGTAATCAATATCTATCCAGAGTTTGAGTATTACGATGTCACCCAGGATTACCTTAATCAGTTTGAAGGTAAAGACTACAACAAAATCAAAACCAGCATCACTGCTCAGGTTCGAAAAACGATTGAGGCATCTGATCTTAAAAAAGATGCACGAGAGCGACTCTTGAGTGAGTTGCTAAACGTCTACATCCTAACCAAATCCATGGGCTGGACGCTACAATACAATGAAACGGTGATTGACAGTGAGGATCAATTGAGGAGCGTGAGGTAGACTATGTTTTAAGAAAATTTTACTCTAAAAAAACTAGGTAGGTGTAAAAATTAAATGATTTGATTCGCTTGTTAACTATGTGGTACCTTCCAGGTTTCATATACCTCCTTGATCGAATTGCCAATTCCTTTAGTGTCCCTATTCATGATAGCTACTCCTAAGATTAAAACGGCAGCTGCCACATTCAATCCTTTTTGAATGTTGTTCAAGGTTTTAATTGTGTCATTAATTTCGGTTGTGATTGTATTGATTTTTTCAAGTGAATCGACCACCTCATCCATGATCAAAGTAGTAGAATAGGCCAAAATATCCTCTCCAAATCTTAAGACAGAATTCTGTATATCACTCAATTTTTTCTTTTCATCAAGTGTAAGACGATCCCAATTATAATACCTAAAGTCTCCGATTGCTCGTCCTAAAAAATAAAAATTGTCTGATAATTGCTTTGCTTGATCCGAATTAAGGTTTACCATTTTTTCTAGTTATTAAGTTTATTGAATTCAGAGATCAAATCCTTCACATTGCTAGAGTACCCTTGTAGAATCCCTTTTAGAGTTTTTACAGATAGTTTGTTCCTATTGTCATAGAGAATTTGATGACCTTGAGCTATTTCATCAAGACTCTTGACAAATACTTCAAGAACCATTTCCTTTCGCTGGATTTCATCACAAGCTTGGTAATAATCCGATGTTGCTTTCCCTTTTTCATAGTCTGAGAGAAGCGCATTATTCATTTTCATATCCATGTAATACGCGTAAAGTCGCTCCCTTTTAAAACGCAATTCTCCCTTAAGATTAGTGCCTACGATTAGCTTAAACTTATCTAATAATACCTGCATGGGTTCATTGGCTTCCTCGATGTATGCCGCTAGTTTTTTACGTCTATAAAAATCTGTTGTAGCTCTTAGTAATGTGTTTGAGAGGCTAGAAAAAGCGGCTACTGTTTGCTCTTCAATTCTCACAGGACCTAATTCTTTTGAACTTAAGGCACTCATTAATGCATCACTTGAATAATCAGTCAGCTCATTTTGGGAAAGGTTTCCCAAGCCTTCAAAATATCCTTCCATAGAATAATAAATCACCTGAGTTACGCTATCAGCTTCCTGATAAAGTGTGCAAGCACATTCCTCTGCCCGTTTTATTTCATATTTTCGAATAGCCTCATCTCTGCACCGATCCAGACAATGCTGATAAAATGAATACTCTATCTTTTCAAAATTCTTGATACTTACTGTCGAAGATCCGGCAAACTCACCTACCGTTTTTAGATTAACGCAGCCGACAAACGAAAACAAATAGCTTAGAAAAATTAAAGAGCGCTTTCCAATAAAATATTTTTTCATTTTTTGAAAGATTTTAAAAAGTAAAATGAGTCTGAGAGATCCTTACATCTAATTGGATATCAGTCTTTGCTTTAAAAAGATACAAAGAACATTTGAAAAATAGAATTCATAATTTTTCAAAAAAAGTCCAGTCTGCACTTTTCGAGAAATCCGAAGAGACCGACTGGATCAAATTTTGATTTTTTTTACTTTCGATAGTTAGACTGGCGCTCGACCATCCAGCCAGGGTATTGCATCGGCAGTGGACTGATCTGATCTATTTTCCCCAACTGCTCCGCAGTTAATTGAATTTCGATTGAAGCGATATTTGAATTCAACTGTGCCAATGTTTTCGCACCTATAATGGTGCTGGTCACTCCCGGCTGCTGTCTCACCCAAGCCAAAGCAATCTGTGCGATGCTGGCCTCTTGTTCCTTTGCGATTTCACCCATAACATCCACCAAATCGTAGGCTTTTTCCTTATCTATTGGAGGAAAATCAAAATTAGCCCTTCTCGAGTCAGCATCAGCCCCTTCGCGAGTGAATTTGCCTGTAAGAAATCCACCAGCTAAGGGGCTCCAAGGAAATATGGCTAAGTCATGAGCGGCTGCCATTGGAATCAACTCATGTTCGATATCTCTGCTGACAGCTGAGTAATAATATTGTAAGCCGATAAATTTTTGATATCCTCGATATTCAGCAATTGCTTGTGCTTTGGCAACCATCCAGGCCGGCCAGTTGCAAATGGCAACATACCTTACTTTCCCAGAAGCCACGATATCGTTGAGGGATTTTACTATTTCTTCCAAAGATGTCGCTGGATCTACTCCGTGAACATACAAGATGTCCATGTATTCCAGTTGGAGCCGCTTCAAACTGGCATCCACTGAATTAAAAATATGGTATCTAGATAGCCCAGTACTATTTGGCTTATCATTCATCCTAGCCAAGAGTTTGGTAGCTATAATAATCTCATCTCTATTTACGCCAAGATCAAGTAATCCCTGACCCAATAATTGTTCGGATTGTCCAAAGGAATAGGCATTTGCAGTATCGATAAAGTTTATTCCAGATTCGATGACCGCAGATAACATCTCATTTACTTCCTTTTGTTGAAGTTTACCCATCAATTCCCATATACCAGCATTTTGACCTCCAAAAGTCATGGTTCCAAAACAAAGTTCCGATACCAATAAGCCTGTTTTACCTACATAATTATATTTCATTTTTGATTCGGGTTAAATGGTTAAAAATAATAGATACTAAGCCTAGCTCCATTAAAACATGGATTTCGCTTTATTTTTCAACAGTAAGAATTGGGAAACGGTTTTCTTTTTGAATTTATTAAAAAAAATTCTTAACCATTAGATTTAACCTTTCTATTGCTCAAATACCTCCAATATAGTTTTTTCATTGGGAGGGGAACATTAGCTTTCAGCAAATTGGTTAATGTAAAGTTCAAAGGTAATTTTCTTGATAGTGGCGATTGTTTTAAATAATGCCAATAGAGGGGTTTATAGGGGTGGTTACCACCTAGATTCCAAGGTTTGGGAAGTCCAGTAAAGTGAATGATTTTAGGTTGATTCAACGCCTCGTTCCAATCATTCTTTGAAAAATATGATTTATTAAAAATGAATTCTGTATCCTGAATCTCATGAGATTGAAGATTCCATTTTGGAGGTAAATGATACCAGTTTCCTTGAAGAACTGCATTCAATCCACATTGGTCTGCAAAAAGAATCTTTTCAGGAAACTCAGTTATGTATTCCATGGTAGTATTTCCTAAGTCCAACTTTCTCCATTCATTTAATTGCAAAACCATAACCCCTGAATTGAAATAACCAGTGTGGATGCTTAAGTCTAGCCGATGAAAATCGTCTATAAAAAAATCTTGTACAGCGGCTATTGGATAATCTCCCAAATCAGTCTCCCAAAGTTCAGTCAAATCACCATTGATCAGAATATCCGAATCTAGATAAAGCGCTTTTGGTTCCTCTATTAAATTAGCTGCAAACAATCTAAAGTAGGTCGCAAGCGTAAAATGTTCATTCAATTTTATATGCGATAATAAATCTAAATCCACCGATTTGATGATGACCTCAGAGCCCAAGTTTTGGACCATTTTTAATAAGGGTTCCATCCATTCAGGATTAGATTCTGCAAGGATAAGGTAGATTTTAAACGATTGCCCGGGATGATTTTTCAGTAGAGAGAATATTGTTACTGTTGCAGGCAAGGAGTAAGCCTTATCAAAGTTTAATATTACTGGTATTGAGTAGGGAGTCAAAATGAATCTTTTTTTATTCAGTCGATTAAAACCCTATCGAGAAAGGGACCCGAAGGTAAGAATTAATATTTCTTGATTTCCGATCTTTCCCAATACCTCTTCAAATGCTTATTTAAGCTATTTTTATAAAATACATCAGCCACTTTTATATTTCAATTGGTATTCTTATCCCTTTCTAGATAAATTTTACCTATTCGCTACATCGCGGGACTAAAAGGATCTTTGTAAAAAAGTGTATCTGAGAAGTTCCTTAAGTGATTGTGAACATACTGTTTAATTACTATTATGAATTTATAACCATAAAAAGGGAAATAATTTGAGGTAAGCGTAGGACTTGATTTTTATATATCAGAAGGTGGATTTGACTTCTCTTGTTTTTTTATTTAAGAGTTTTAGAATCTAAGTCTCTAACCAGTAACATAAAGCAACCATTATTTAATCATAAACCTGATTTGATATTATCAGGTCTTTCGCTGAAATAGCGCATAAACGTAAGGCCGTATTCCTCCAGATGGGTTGATGAAATCGTATTCAAAACTTTTTATTAGGGAGAAATCCGACCCCAATCTTTCTTGAAGCATTTCTACATCATAGCGTAAAACTGGAAGGCCAGAGCACATGATAGCTCCTGAAAGGTTAAACTCGGCAAAAATCGCATATCCGCCAGGTAAAACTTTCTCTTTGAGTAAAGAGAAATAAGTTGCTTGATCCCAAGCTTCCAGAAAGAAATGTAACACGGCCCTGTCCACCCAAATACTTACAGGATCAATCGCCTTTAAAGTATCCGGATTAGTCAAATCATCTGTAATATAAGTGATCCCTGAGGGTCCGATTCGGTCTTCCAAATTAGTTAAGGCGACTTGGCTAATATCTGTGGCAATCAATTTTGAATACCCTTTTTGCAAAAGCCTATCTACCAAAAGCGTACTTCCCGACCCAGCAATTAACAAAAGTGCATCTTTTGATACCTTACAGGAATCAATCAACTCGAGCATAACTTCGGGATCATTTTCATGCCATCCCAATCGTGTTTCAGGAGTTTCTGTATAGGCTCTATTCCAATGGACTTCGATAAATGGATTTCCCTTTATTGTGCCTTCGCTCGCGGAAATTCCCAAATCCCCAGTAAAGTTTTTTTCGAGTGGTTTCATGCCTGTTATTTTGTACTGCAAGAACAGAATCACAGGCATGAAAGTCAGTGCAATTTGTCACAGATAAAAAAGGCTACAACTTAAGGAGAATAGGTACAATCGGAACGATACCATTAAAAGAATTACTGCTTTCTACGCTACTCTCGATTCTGAAAACAAGTCGTATGCAGCTACGA
>JAFMBQ010000277.1 GCA_017858365.1 Algoriphagus sp.
AAACAAGGGAAACATAATTCTCAAGTCCGCGATCAATGATCCAAAACCTGGCTCACCACTTATCCCAGAAATCAAATTTGATAAAAAGGGTAATTCTTGTCGAACGAAGAAGTAATGTTTTTTCTTTAGATAGGCGACCAATACCTCGATTGGATTCAAAAAAAGCTCTTCGGTCGTAGGTTCTTTGCGCAAAGCCCAGGCTTCAAGTTCTGAAATCAGTTGACTGGAATGCACCTTGTGCTTCCCGCAAACCTCTTCTAAAGATTGTGTGGGGTATTGATAAAAAGAAATCCCAAAATAATGGAGCACCGAAGCAAACACATAGTTTTCAGAAACTAAATCCCCTACAAGTGCTTTTTGAAAATCATCTGGCGAACGCATGTACAAAAATAATTTTTTTAACATAAAAAAGGACAATTATTTGACTCAATGTGTTTCCACCCCGTTCAAACATTTGTTAGCTTTATCAAAAGACATTTTTAACCAAAAGCCTTTTGGAGTAGTTTAGTATATATTCAAAATTGAATTTCAATAGAATTAGAAAAGTCGTGAGCGAGAAAAATAACACTAAATCCCAAATCCGCCTTCCAATTATCTTAGCCTTGGCAATTTCTGCAGGCATTTGGATAGGAGCTACTTTTGCTGAGCCAAAAGGTAATCAAAATGACCTCAGAGCAGCACTATACCGACTGCAAGAGATCATGACCTATATCAATCGGGATTATGTTGACAGCGTCGATACCAATGAATTGGTAGAATATGGCATTACTAAAATGCTCGAAAACCTTGATCCTCACTCCAGCTACATCCCAGCTAAAGACGCCTCTTTGGCTCAATCACAATTAGATGGGGAGTTTGATGGAATTGGCGTCGAATTCGGAATAATCCGTGATACCATCTATGTGGTTGCTCCCTTGACAGGTGGACCATCAGAAGCACTGGGAATTCAATCTGGGGACCAAATCATTGCTGTAGATGATAAAACAGTGGCCGGTATTGGAATTACTAATCGCGATGTTTTTGAATACCTCAGAGGTCCAAAAGGGTCTAAGGTCAATGTAGACATCAAACGGAAAAATCAGAAAGATTTGATCCGGTATGAGATTACGCGAGACAAAATCCCGCAATACAGCATCAATGCCTCTTACATGGTAAATAATGAAGTCGGCTATATCAAAGTAACCCGATTTGCAGCTACTACCTATGATGAATTCAGAGAGTCTTTGAATTCTTTGAAAGCACAAGGAATGAAGAAGCTTATCGTTGATTTGCAAGGAAATCCTGGCGGATACATGGGTGCTGCAATTAATATGGCGGATGAACTCCTGAGCGATAAATCCCTGATCGTATCCCAAGAAGGAAAAGTGGAGCAATACAATCAGAAAGCATATGCCTTTAAACCAGGCTTGTTTGAAAGCGGTCCGGTAATCGTATTAGTGAATGAAGGATCAGCCTCGGCTTCCGAGATTTTGGCGGGTGCTATTCAGGATAATGATCGAGGTTTGATCGTAGGTAGAAGATCCTTTGGAAAAGGCTTGGTTCAAATGCCGATAGACCTCTCTGACGGAGCGGAGCTTAGATTGACTATTGCCAGATACTACACTCCTTCTGGAAGATCAATTCAAAAGCCTTACGGAGCCAATTATGAAGCCTATGAAAATGATTGGGTGAATCGATATGAGCATGGGGAGTTTTTCTCAGCTGACAGTATCAAATTCAACGACAGTCTGAAATACGAGACAAAAAAAGGGAGAACTGTGTATGGCGGTGGTGGAATAATGCCAGATTATTTCGTGCCTTTGGATACTGCGATGAACAGTGCCTACGTAAGTAGACTGTTTAATTCGGATGCCTCTAGAGAGTATATCTTAGATTATGTAACTGATAATAAGGCGAAATTTGACGGAATGTCCTTAGATGAGTATTATAAAACATTCACAGTAAGTGATGCTATGCTCACAAAGCTTACTGAGTATGGAAAGAAAAATAAAGTGGATTTTGATGCCAAGGATTTCAATAAATCAAAGGAGTATCTAAGGGTTTTGATGAAAGCACATCTTGGCCGGCAGCTTTATGATGACAATGCTTTCTATAAGGTGGTCAATGACATTAATGAAGTTTACCTGCAAGCCTTGAATTTATTCACCGAAGCAGAACGGATTTCACTGGCAACAGATCTATCTCCAAACATCAAATAAGGTTAACCCCAAATCTTAAAAAGGAGCGACTCGAAAGACTCGCTCCTTTTTTTGTTGTTGAAACTTTCAATACTTGTCCAAAAAGCCTAACATTAGGCAATTATCAAAAACCCAAAGCCTATGAAGACCTTATTCACAATCCTATTAATCGGAATCTCCATGAGTACATTTGCTCAAATCAAAGTAAATCACATCGCAGTTCATGTTAGCAAATTAAAGCCTAGCATGGAGTTTTATGAAAATATCGTCAGACTAAAAGCGATAGAGGAGCCATTCAAAGATGGAGTCCATGCCTGGTATGATATCGGTGGTGGTGCAGCACTTCATCTGATTGAGGCGCCAAATATCCCAACTGAAATTTCAAAAGTAAACCACCTGTGTTTTAGTATGGAAGATATGGATGCCTTTATTCAAACATTGAAGGACACCAATTATCCTTTTGAAAGCTGGCAGGGAGAAAAAAGCAAAGTCACCATCAGAGTAGATGGAATTCGGCAGATCTACATTCAGGATCCTGACGGCATGTGGCTAGAGATCAACGATGATTATTAAGATCCATAAATCGAAAAAAAAGGCTCGGATAAATCCGAGCCTTTTGACTTTCTAATCTTTATACACGGCTTGTGGCCAATTGTCATTACCCAAATTAATATCCGGTAAAATTTTATCCGGGTCGATCACGATTGATCTTATTGTCTTGGTAGTCTTGATCAAGTGATTCCAAACATCACCTCGCTGCCAAATCTCAACTGGAAGCATTTGACGCTCTGTGGTTCCATCTTCAAAGGTAATTTCAAGCAATACCGGCATAGGCATATCGCCTTTATTTGTAAGAGAAACTAAGTAATTTCCCGCATAAGGGAAAGCGCCATTGATACCCAAATCGATATTCCCGGTGCCATAAAACCAGCCCTGCCAGAACCAACTTAGGTTTTCACCTGCCACATTTTCCATGTGATTGAAGAAATCAGCAGGTTGGGGATGTTTATATGCCCATGTTTTGATGTAGGATTTGAATGCATTATCAAATCGCTCAGCACCAAGAATATATTCCCGTAACATCAATAAACCCATTGCTGGTTTATTGTAAGCGATCATACCTAGATTCTCGGTATTCGCAACATCTGGATAGGTATTAATTCCTTCCCGGTTTTCATTGATAAAGTAATTGACATAGCGACGCGTCTCATTCAATGAAGATGGAAATTCCCCGTTATTAAAAGCGTTGGAACTGTAATGATTTATAAAAGTATTGAAACCCTCATCCATCCAGGCGTATCTGCGTTCGTTGGTCCCTACGATCATAGGGAACCAATTGTGGCCAAACTCGTGATCAGTCACTCCCCAGAGTCCTTCTCCTTTTGAATTGTAAGAACAAAAATTCAAACCTGGATACTCCATTCCTCCGATATCCGCAGCCACGTTGGTTGCCGTAGCATATGGAAATTCAAACCAAGTCTCAGAATAATGCTCGATTGAAGCTTTGGTATATTCAGTTGATCTTGTCCAAGCATCCACTCCATCAGACTCCTTTGGATAGGCCGATTGAGCTAAAGTTGTTTTACCAGAAGGTAAGTTAATCTTGGCCGCATCCCAGATAAATGCTCTTGAGGTAGCAAAAGCGACATCTCTGGCATCTTCAATTTGAAAATGCCAAGTAAGCGTACCCTCTTGCTTTGGTCGGGTCAGGGCCGTATTCTTTATTTCTTCAGGAGAAACCAAATAGACCGTCTCATCACTCTGCATGGCCTTTTCGTACCGAGATTGCAATTCTTTGGAAAGTACGTCTTTTGGGTTAATCAGTTTGCCAGATCCAACCACAATATGATCATACGGCACAGTCACTTTATAATCAAAGTTCCCATATTCCAAATAGAACTCACCTGCACCCAAATAAGGCTCTACATTCCAACCTTCGATATCGTCAAATACTGCCACTTTTGGATACCATTGTGCAAAGGCATAGATCCATCCGTCTTCCACTTTCAACCTTCCCATGCGGTCCATACCCTCTTGAGGAACTTTAAAGGAGAAATTCATAGAAATGGTGGCCTTTCCACCTTTAGCCGGAATAGGTTCAGCGAACCAAACTTGCATTCTGGTATCAGAAATCAAGTGCTTAGCCGAAGTAGGACCTTTGGAACCTACTTTTGCAGCAAGTTGCGAAATCTCGAATCCACCATCAGTATCTCCATTGTAGCGATTTCCACGAATTGGCGTAGTTAGTGTACCTCGGGAATCTGCTTTGAATCGATTTTGCTCCAATTGAAGCCAGACAAATTCCAATGATTCTGGACTATTGTTAGTGTATGAAATAGTGACTTTGCCAGAAAGAACGTGATTCACATCATCAAGGCTTACTTCCAATTGATAGTCTGCTGCATTTTGCCAATAACCCACGCCCGGCTTTCCAGAGGCAGCTCTGAAATAGTTACCCTTTCGATCCATGAATTCGCCGAAATCCTTCTGATTGGTCTCCTTTGCTGTCTGAGCAAAAGTGACTTGCATCTCCGCGACCGTCACAAAAGTCAAAAGACAGGCTATAATTATTCGTTTTATCATGTTATTTAATTTGTAAGCAAAATACGGATTGTATTAAAAATAAGCCTCAAAATTCACCTTAATGACCATACTCTTAACTAATTTTTAGAAAAAAGCAATCTTGGAATTTGAGGCAATTCGGTTCATTTTTGACCCTTGAAACGAAAAACCAAATGAGAATCCTCCAATTAGTCACAATTGGGCTATTTTTAAGCCATCAACTCCAAGCTCAAACTGACACTACCTCCACTTCACTAAGCGAAATCATAGTTCAGGAAAATCGGATCCAGATTCCTTTTTCTAAGCAAAACCGGAATATGACCATCGTGGACAAACTTCAGCTAGAAACTACTCCTGCTCGGAGCCTTCCTGAAGTTTTGGCTTTCGTGCCTGGACTTGATGTTCGTCAGCGTGGCGTATCAGGCGTTCAGGCTGACATAGGAATCCGAGGTGGCTCCTTCGAGCAAACACTATTGCTACTCAATGGAATTAAACTCAGCGATCCTCAGACGGGTCACCACTTGATGAATATTCCTATCCCACTAGTTGAAATAGACCGTATTGAAGTATTAAAAGGTCCGGCTTCCAGAATTTTTGGTCAAAATGCCTACGCCGGAGCAATCAATGTGATTACCCAACTTTCGGATGAGCGATACGCAAAGCTTCAAGGCTATGGAGGTGATTTTGGAATGAAGGGAGTGAACTTTGCAGGTTCACTTCCAGTGGGAAATTACAAGCAAAATTTGGCACTATCCTACGATGACTCGGATGGTTATCAGTACAATTCAGATTACAAAGTTTCCAATATCTTTTATGAAGGAGGCTTAGCCATAGATGAGAAGAATAACATCAGAGGAATGGTGTCTTACACTGACCGTACTTTTGGTGCAAATGGCTTTTATACGAGCGCATTTCCCGATCAATGGGAAAGCGTCCAAACTTCTTTGGCCTCAATCAGCCATACGCTGAGCTTGGAATCTTTCAAACTGAATACTCGAGGCTACTTGGAGAAGGAATGTCGACGAATTCAGATTGCGGAGAAATGAGCCTTCATTTTTTCAAAATAATCACACTACAGATGTCTTTGCCCTCGAGGCGAATGGGAGGTTTCAAAGCAATTGGGGAACTACTGGCTTTGGCTTGGAAACGCGAAAAGAAAGTATCGAAAGCTCAAACCTTGGAAGCCGGGAAC
>JAFMBQ010000278.1 GCA_017858365.1 Algoriphagus sp.
ACCTAACTTCTCTGCATCTTCTAATTTGTTTGGAGCCAGGGTAGGATTGATGCCAGCGCCTGACTCGCCTATTGCACCGGCTATTAAGCCTTTGGATAGGGGAGATGCCATTTGATAGCTGACCGAGATCGAACCTGCAGATTCGCCGGCAATGGTTACTTTACTTGGGTCTCCACCAAAAGCGGCAATATTTTCCTTTACCCACAGGAGGGATGCATATTGATCCATCAAGCCATAGTTTCCAGATCCTTTATAAGCTGTTTCTGCGCTCAGGTCAGGATGGGATAGAAAACCAAAAACGTTCAGTCTATAATTTACTGTCACGACCACAATGCCTTGCTGGGCCATTGCCTCGCCATTATATCTAGGCTCTGAACCATCTCCGGCTGAGAAACCACCGCCATAGAAATAGACTAAAACAGGTAAATTTTTATCATTTCGATAAGCGGGTGTCCACACATTGAGATACAAACAGTCCTCACTTACCCCGTCTGACTTAAAATCCATATCTCCGAAAATTGGTGCCTGAACAGCTCGGGGACCAAAATTTTTGGTCTCTTTTACGCCTGTCCAATTATCCATTGGTTGGGGGGCTTTCCAGCGTAATTCATTAACCGGTGGCTTTGCAAAAGGGATCCCCAAGTATTTTTTGATATTGGTTTTAGTGTCGTAGTATCCAGCAATAGTGCCGTTTTTGGTTTCGGTTTTCACTTCAATACCATTCAATTGCTGCGCTTGCAAAAAAAAAGGAATAAAGATCAAAGCTGTCAAAAATAAGGATAAACAGGGTTTCAGCAGGATTTTCATTTATAAGGAAATATTGTTTCTTTGTGAAACAATAGTAACTTCTTCTCCTTTAAAATCCTAGTTTTTCAATCCTTTTTTTATAGCTTCGTCAATGGTTTTTCAAGCAGATGACTACATCCCAAATATTTCTTATGATTCGGTAATTTTTGGTTTTTCGGGAGAAAAGCTAAAGATTCTGATCTTGGAATACCATAATACTGGCACTTTTGCACTTCCTGGGGGATTTATCCGAAAAGATGAAGATTTGGATAGGGCTGTGAAACGAGGACTCTCAGAGCGAACAGGGATTGATCAAATTTACTTGGAGCAGTTCCATACGTTTGGTGCACTTCATCGGTCTAACCCAGCCGTTATGCGTCGTATTTTTGAAGGACAGGGAATCGTGATGAAAGATCATTGGATTTTTGATCGATTTATCTCAGTCGGCTATTATGCCTTGATCAACTATGATACGGTTAGCCCCAAACCCGACGCCTTATCCGATTCTATCGGATGGTACAATTTTGACTCCTTACCGGAATTGATGCAAGATCACAATCAGATTGTGGAGAAAGCCCTTGAACATCTTCGCAATCACCTCGATCAAAAACTTTTGAGTTTTAATTTACTTCCCGAATTTTTCACGATGAAAGACTTACAGCAAGTCTATGAAGCAATTTTGGGAGAAAATCAAAACCGAGCAAATTTCCAAAGAAAGATGCTCGGTTTAGGGATTTTAGAGCGCCACGAGAAGCTTTATTCAGGTGGTTCTCACAAGGCTCCGTTTTTATATAGCTTCAGAAAAGTAAAATCTGATAGTTAAATCAGTTAAGAGGTTGTGTCAAAATGGAGATTACTGCATGAATTCCTTCTTTGTAATTTCCTAACCTCAAATTCTCATTGGGGCTGTGTTGATTATTATCCGAGTTTACGGTTGGAATTGTTACCGCTGGGATTCCCAAAGCATCCACAAACGGAGAAATAGGAATGGATCCACCGGAAATACGAATTTGAACTGGATCTTTCCCGTAAGCGCGAACCATGGCTTTACGCAACCAAGCTCCAGCATCTGAATCCATAGAAGTTCGGAAAGCCTGGTAGGAAATAGATTTGGTCATTTTCACGATTTTAGGGTATTCAGCGCGTTCCTCGTCGGAAGGGTCATGATCTAGCACGGTGAATCCTTGACCTTGGATATGTTTTTCGATCAGAGCAAAAAGCCGATTTGGATCAGACTCTGGAACCAATCTGATGTCTAATTCAGCCAAAGCTATATCGGGAATAATTGTTCTCGCTTCTGGGCCTACCCAAGCTGAGCGCATTCCTCGAATATTCATCGAAGGATATTGAATACTTTCCTGATAGGTTTTGCCAACTTGATCTGTTCTGCCTAGTCCGAGTTGCTTTTTTATTGCAGCCTCATCGTCAGGTACAGCGGCTAAAATTGCCTTTTCAGAGTCAGTAAATTCAATTCCATCATAATAGCCAGGGATAGTTACCCGGCCTTCTCCATCTTTCATGGAAGCTAAGATTTGCGCCAAAAGAAACCCTGGATTTGGTGCATAGTTGCCATAGTGACCACTGTGCTGCGGAAGTTTCGGCCCGTAAGTGGTGAGGGTCATTTCGCTGATTCCTCGGGCTCCGTAGCTGAGAGTTGGCTCATTGCTGGTGTGTCTTGGACCATCCATAATCAGCATTAGATCAGCTGCAAGTTTGGCTTTATAGTCAATTACCGCCTTCGGCAATAGAGGTGATCCTTGCTCTTCTTCGAAATCGAGGATGATTTTTACATTATAATTCGGCGCCAATCCACTTTCTGCCAGTGCATCCCAAGCTGTTAAAAACATAGCAATGGGTCCTTTGTCATCTGAGCTGGATCGAGCATAGATTCTCCAATCTGGATTGTATTCCGTCTTCAATTTTTCCATAGGAATAATCTCCCAATCTCCTTTGTTGTTTTTTGTTTTAAGAACTGGAGTATATGGGTCAGGCTGAAACCATTTGCTGCGATCAACCGCCTGCCCATCCACATGGAAATAGAAAAGTGCAGTTTTGGTAGCCCCAGGCTGCTTTTTTTCAACCAGCATAAGCGGAATACCAGCTGTCGCTAGTCGCTCTACAGTATAACCTCGTTTCGCAAATTGATTTTCGCACCAAGCAAGATTCACCTCGATTTGTTCTGGATAGAATGCGTCGTTTGGCATAGAGACAATATCGGTTAATAAGGAAAGCCCATGTTGCCAGTTTTTTTCAGTGAGCTCTTCGATTTTTGCCTGATTAGGTTGCTGAGCAAAAGAATCGAAACAGCATACTGCAAGGAGGAGAAAAATAAATTTCTTCATTTTGAATTTGGATGAAAATAAGGTTTGAATTTTAAGCAAGCGATAAGGTAACAAGAATTAAAAGAGTCAAAAAATTTTTGAGTTATTCGGACTCCGCTTAAAGAAGCACTAAATATTTATTCTTTTTTGGCTAGTCCAAAGATTTCCCCTTCAAGGCATCCTCAAATCTTACCTGCTTTCAGTAAATCAAACGCTTGAGCTCGTTGCAATTTTCGTCAAAATCAACTGCCAGTCAATTTATTAAATCTTGACTTTAGGTTCACTATCCATTTCATTGATAGGCTCGACGATATCTCTATCCATCATTATTTTCAGACTCTGTTAAGATGGTTCAATATATCCGAGCATTTGCAGGTTGGGCGAGCCGATCTGCTAATTGTCTCAGCATTTCAGATTTGTTAGCGTTTCTATCGATTTCATCAAATTCCTCCCAAAGTATTTTCGTTTTGAGCATCTTGCCCGTCGGCTGTTCGCATCGGCTTTCTTCCAGTATGGAGTCTGCAATTTTTTTCAAAAGCATTAGGTTTCTAGAGTTTACAAGCACTTATAAAGCTGCCATGACAGGAAGCATATTTCAAGTTCAATCCCCAAATGACTTGCCCGACATTTTGTGTAGCGTACATCGCTATATGTTGGGATGCATTCACTATTCCTTTCCAGCGTATGTTTTCATTAGTTGCTAAAAGGTACTGTCGATATTTTCTGAATCACTATGGTTTACAAGTTGGAGAAGGTTTTCTCACATATTATCGACAATAATTCTGCAGACCTGCCATCTGTAGGAAGGTCTGCAGCCTTTTTTGGGAATTTGTGGAAACTCTTTTTAGAATTTCCTTTTCACTTGAGATTCGTTGGTCAGAATCCTAAGAGCAATACATATTAAAATCATTTATTTGACTTCAGCAGGCACTAGATTCATAAACTGAATCTCTGAGATGCTCATCAAAATCTCATCTCCTTTAGATTTTGGATTTTTGAAGATAAAGTAAACGTCTTGGAAGCCTTGAGTTGGTTGGATTGGTACGTTTGCCCGGTTTGCATTTTCACGTCTCCATTGGATTGGGTCTTGTCCCGCAGGAGGTCTGAAGCCCATTTCCTTTTCGCCTACGGTTTGAGATTGTCCGAGAAGTTCTCCAGTTGGAGATCCTAATCGAATCTCCACAGAACCACCAATTGCACCATTTCTCTGGCTTACATCTACCAATAAATCAATTTGCAAGATACCAGTCAAATCAATTTGCTTCATCGCAATATGAGAATTGTCACCTATCATGAAGAAGTTAACTCTTGGAGTGGTTAATAATTGAACTCCTTTTCTGTCCACAGAAAGCTGAGGATTAAAAAAAGGTGTCCTCAAAGCAACAAAATCAACTCCGGAAAGTGAACCAATTGAACCTGAACCTTTATCCGAATAAGAAGCGCGTAGCAAAAAGCTACCTCCTCCATTTTCGCCTTCAGGAATTTCCGGATTTATTTTCCCAGACAAAGGCAAAGAAGCTACTGTGGGATTCACCTCATCCATGTTCAGAATGTAATCTACCATTCGCTTTGCATCTGCCTCGCTCAATTGCGGGTGAGCACTCATGGCATGATCGCCCCATACGCCTCCGCCACCATTGATGATTTTACCCACCAAATAATTCTTGTTTTCGCTGGAATTTGAATACTTCTCAGCAACAACTGCATAGCTTGGGCCAATGGATGTTTTATCGTATTGGTGGCAAGATTTACAGTCACTTGCTTCGATAAGGTTTTTGCCAATATTCAGAACTGCCATCGTCTCAGCTCCACTTTGTTTCGATGCTATTTCGATCGGATCAAAACCCGCAGGAACGTAATCAAACGTCACTGCAACTTCTTCTGCTTTGATGGCTCCGTCAGCAGAACTTCCGTCTTCTTTATCACTCACTTTGATAGAATATTTAAATTCCTTTTCTCCAAAATAGAAGGTCTTATTGGATCCTCCGAAGTCGATGGAGACATCAGGAGATTCATTTCCCGCAACTATCTCAGATGAGGCTGAATTTTTCTCTCCTTTGGTATCCGTCACGGTCAAAGTCATGGTATAAATTCCAGCCTCGGTAAAATTGAAAGTTGGATTTGGTTCAGAGAAAATCTGGTTAAATCCACTTTCAGTGGTCAAAGACCATTCGAAAGTAAGTTTCCCTTGATCATAATCATCGAAGTCTGAAGTGCCTTGAGAAGAGAATTTCGAACTGAATGGAATTGCTCCGGATGACTTGTCGACCTCAATGCTGACGTTAGGTTTTCTGTTTCCAGCATTGTATTCAATTTTGACTATTCGCGAATTTGCATTGCCTCGAAACCAAGCTGAACCATACTCTAAAATATACAGCGAACCATCAGGCCCAAAATCCATGTCGATCGCTGAGCTGAAAGTTTCATTCGGCAGGAACCTCTCCATGGATTTATAATCTCCACTCTCATCCATTGTAATAGCCATAATCCAGCCTCGCATGAAATCTACAATCATCCATTTTCCTTCATAATAAGAAGGGAAAACATAAGGGGAGTCTTTTTCGAAATCATTCTTACGGAAAACTGGACCACCAGTCGCACTTCGCCCAGAACTTCCTAACAGTGGGAATTCTTCTGAAACTCCATAAGGGTAATAAATCATTGCTGGAACCACAGGAGTGGGAAGGTCCTTCAAACCTGTATTATTAACTGACTCATTTACTGGCTTATTCACGTCATAAGGCGCTCCATAAGTTTCGGCTGCCAAATCGTGGCGATTGTATGGGCGATTATTTGCAATAAAATAAGGCCAACC
>JAFMBQ010000279.1 GCA_017858365.1 Algoriphagus sp.
TGACTCGTGAAGTAATCGTTGAGCTAGAAGGAGAAGAGCATTTGGTTACAGTTGCACCTGATAAGACAATTTTAGAATCTGGACTTGCACAAGATTTGAATATGCCCTATAGCTGCCAAAGTGGGCTTTGTACTGCTTGCCGTGGAAAGCTGATCAGTGGAGAAGTGAAAATGGATGAGGATGCGGGCTTAAGTGAAAAGGAAATTGCGGCTGGCTATGTGCTTTGCTGTGTATCTCGACCTGTGAGCAACGATGTCAAGGTGAGAATAGAGTAGATCAATGGGCAGTAGTAAGTAGGGCCGAAGATTATCGGTGTTAGTATGAAATCATAAGTGCAGTAATTAAATCTAAGAATATTGGAAGTTTCAGAATTACGGAGATTATATAAGGGAACGGAGCAATTGATTCTTATCTTGATGGCGGTGGTTTTGCCGATTTTTGGGATGATTTATTTATATCACAATTCAGGTAATCTCAATTGGGATCTTCCAGAAATCCCGGCAATAGTTGAGCAGATTTTGACGGGATTTGGGATTGGACTTTTGCTGGTTCAGTTTCTGCTTTTCCGCAAGCGAATCAAATCTAGTTTTCTTACGGAGGAGCTGATTCAAAAGCTTAGGGCTTATACCAACGCTACAAAAGAACGCTTTGTATTACTATTCTTTATTTCTTTGATTAGTTCTGTGGGATTACTCTTTTTTGAAAATGCGATCTTCATCGTGATCTTCGCAGTAACTTTAATCTTCTTTTCTGTAGGGAAACCGACTCCAGATCGAATCAGCAAAATGCTCAAACTGGACAAAGAACAAAAAGAGCAAATTCGGGTGGCTTCCAGACCAGACTAAATCAAAAAATCATCATTGAATTTCACTTCGTTGAATTGCGTTTCCTTGCGAAACCTTGGAGTCCTTCATGGTTAAAAATTTCATAAAAAAACGGCAAGTTGATTCAACTTGCCGTTTTCGCTTTATAGTGTCGGTGGTTTGTTAGTTTTCGATGGTAATATTTCCAGAGGAAATGCTTCCTTTCACCCAAGAACTAGAACCGTTGTCCATTTCTAGCGACTTTCCGGTACTAATGTTACCTACTTTCACATTGCCAGATGAGGCTTTAAGTGAAAAATTGAAAGCTTTTAGATCAGAAGGGGTCTGCACTTTGAAATTTCCTGAAGTTCCTTCGAAATAAGTGTGATCTCCTAATCCTGCATTTTCGGCTCTGATATTGCCTGAGGTAAATCGTAATGAACCTAAGGATCCGATAGTATTTAACCGGGCATTTCCAGAGGTTAAGGAAACGTTGATTTCCCCAGCGATATTTTCGGCATTAAGTGACCCACTAGTTGACTTGTATTTCACATCCCCTGTTATATTGAGGATATCAGCATTGCCGCTAGTGACTCCAGCTATTACATCACCTTTAATTCCGTCAATTTTTAGAGAGCCGGAAGTAGCTTGGATATCTAAGTTTCCATTGATAGTTGATGCACTGATTTTTCCTGAAGAAACTTTTAATAGCGTTTCGTCATTGGAGACATTGTTGACCGCCATAGATCCCGAACTATTTCGAAATTGAAGAGCCACTTCTTTAGGGCCTGTGATTTTGATATAGCCTTTGTTCTTGCTATTCCAGGAGTAATTACTTTTGCTTCGCTCGTGGGAAATTTTCAACACATCTCCCAGGGTCACAAAGACAATATCTTGGTCGGTTTCATTGGATTCTAAGTAAGCTTCTACCTTTACTTCTGAGCCAGACCCTCCTTCATAGGTTACGTCCAGCCAGCCTCCGTTAACTTCAATCGACTTGATATTAGAATAAGATTTATTTGCATCGACGATGACATTCTGTGCATAGCTCAGTGTCGCTAGCAGGAGTAAGCCTAGGCTTAGGGTAGAAATTTTGGTTAAGTTTTTCATAGTGTTGGTTATTTAATGATCACGCCAAAGCTGATCGCGTTAAGTTTAGGACCTTTTCCAGATTCAAATAATTCGTTGAAGTCATAGTTGAAAAATAAATTAAAATCATCCACTCCAACTTCCACTCGTCCACCATATCTGAAGTTTGAGGCATACATATTAGATTTCTCGTATATCTTTTGCTTATCTCCATTGGCATCATCATAGACAAATTTGCCACGCCCTCCGAGACGCAAACCAGCATATCCTCCGATTCCTAGGCGAAGCTTTCCATCATTTGTAAGTAGGGTAGGAACAAGAGATACGTTGGCATAAGATGCTGAGATTTTAGATTTTGTGCCATTGCCCTCTGTAAATTCTTCAAAAGTGATTCCTTCCGGATTTTTTACTGCAATCAGGTCAGTGTCTTCCAATTTGAAATTATACCAACTGACCCCAAGCCCTGTTTTCAAATGAAAATTTTTTGAGGCTTTGTAGGTTCCCACCATATTCAGGTTGACATTCCAAGAGCCCCAAGGCTTTACTTGAGGTGCGTTGTCCGTCGGTGTCCAGAGGTTCAGTCCAAGATCTACTTCCATATCAGATGAGAATTTGGATTGCTTGTTACTGGAATTATAATTTGTATAGTCTTGGGCTTCCATTTCTAGTGAGCTGGTTCCATCTTCGTATTTTTCATAGTACCAGGTATTGCCAAAGATGGTATAGACCTTCTTTTTCTTTACTTCGGTACTGTCAGAGTTTTGTGCAGTCAAAGAGCCAATGCTTACAAAAAAGATTGCTGCAATAAGTACTAGTCGATTCATGGTATGTTGGTTTAGATTTTCAAAATAGGGTGAGGTTTAGCCTCACCCATGGTGTTTAGAATACAATTCCAAAAGTGATAGGATGTAGTTCTGGACCTTTTCCTGCTTGAAACAATTGATTCATGTCATAAGTAGAGAAGAAAGTCACGCGGCCGACTCCGACTTCTCCACGTAGTCCGTATCGGAAATTTTGCAGATATAGTCCAGTGTTTTGCTTGTCTTTCTTGCGGCCGGAGCCATCAAGTTCGCGGTACACATACTTTGATTGTCCGCCAAGGCGATATCCAGCATAAGGTCCTACGGCTATTCGAAGCCCTTTTCTCCCATTGTCATTCATTTTGCCGAAGTCTAATTCAAGCATCGTCATGGCATTGATGTAAGAAGCAGAAATCTTGCTTTTGAACCCCTCTACATCATTTCTTTGTGCGAACTCAATTTGATTGTCTCCTCTGACAGCTTGGAAATCTCGGTTTTCGAATTTGAAGTTGTTGAACTGGAAACCAATTCCGAAGTCCCAATAAAAGCCTTTAGAAATTCGCTGAGCAGCCATCCAGTTCAAACCCACATTCCAGCTTCCCCAGCCTTTGACTGCATAAGGATTGTCCGAAGATGGAATGCCACCATCCGCATCCAGATAGTTGTTCACTCCCAAATCGATATTGAAATAGGTTCTGAAAGGAGGGTCTGATTTTTTCTTTAATCCTGATTCAATTTTGACTTTGGTGTTTTCACCAGTTTCGTCTACGAATACACGAATTCCTCCGATATAGACCTCAGTTTCCATCCCATCCTCGTTCACTCGGACGATATCTTTAGAGGTTCCGTCTTTCTTCTGAATCTGAACAATCGTTAATTCACCGCTTTCGCCGTTTTGCTTCAAGTCCAGCTCTCGGATGATTTCATTGATATTCATAGACTTCAGCTTTTCGAAATCTTCCTTGTTGTTGACGATAATGACCACTTTTCCTGACTTTCCGAATTCTACAATGACGGAATCTGAGTTAATTTTGTGATCAATTGTAGGCATATCAGTGGATGCGAATCCGATCTGTACGATTGCCATTAGGCAAAGCAATAGCAGGTATTTTTTCATGATAATTTCTTTTAAACTTGTGGTTAAGGTTGGTTTATGGCTTTTCAGCTCCTTTTTCTTTTTTGGTGAGCAAGGCGGTGAAGAGATTGTTTTTTGCATCCTGCAGGTCTGCAAAGCCTTGGTCTACTTTCCCAAGTAATCCTTCAACTTTTTCTACTTTTTTAGTAATCCCTCCGATCAAGGTCTTGTCTTCTTCCAAGCCATCTGAGTAGATTTTTACTCGATAGGTTGGCTCTTCTACTTTTGCGGTTTCCACCTTAGCTACAGTTTGATTGACTTGCAGGTTAGGAAGTGCTAGAGTTGGAAGATTTAGCTCTTCCACAATTGGAGTTGCTTCAAGCTGCTTAGTGGAATTACTTTCCTCTGGCTTTACTTCAGCAACTGCGATCAACTTGGATGGGGTAGCAATGACATTGGAAGAAGTGGATTTTTTGATAGTTGAATTAGTTGGTTTAGTTTTCTTTTCTGGTTGGGCAAGAGTCTTTTCTTCGATTTCAGCCGGAATTTCATCAATAGGTTGGCTTTGAATTTCTTCCAACTGCGGGATTACTTCCTCGATCTGATTTTCCTCAGTGGTCGCTAATAGTTGTGTTTCAGCTGGGTTAGAAGAAATTGTGAAAGCAAAGTATCCTACTACCAAGAGCGCTGCAACAGATGCTGCTATCGACCACCAAATGAAAGGAGTCCGTGTTTTCTCTTGCTGAGGAAGCTGACTTTCCAGTCTTTCCCAAGCTAGTTTACTTGGTTTGATGCTGTCCTGGCCAAGTTTTTCCTTGAAAAACTGATCCAGATTAGTATTTTCGTTAGCCATTGATTGTCTTTTTTATAGTGTTTTGACTGGCAATTTTTTCTTTTAATGTATTCCGAGCTCGATTGAGTTGAGACTTGGAAGTACTCTCTGTGATTCCGAGCAGATCCGCAATTTCTTGGTGAGCATAACCTTCAATTGCAAAGAGATTGAAGACAGTCCGATATCCTACCGGAAGGCTTTCGACCATTTCTCTCAAATCTGCTACTTCAAGATGATTGAGTTCGTAGGAATGATCTTTAAAGTCAGATTCATTTTCCACATTAATCTCCATCATCAGATGACGGTGACTTCTCAGCGTCATTAGTGCCTGTGTGACGATTATTCGCTTCATCCAACCTTCAAAACTTCCTGTCCCTTGATATTGGGGAAGTTTATCAAAGATTTTCATAAAGCCTTCGATCATCACATCTTCTGCGTGTTCCCGATCTTTAAGATATCGGATGCAGATTGCTAGAAATTTCCCCGAGTAGGTATCATACAGGTGCCGCTGTGCAGCCCGTTCGCCTTTAAGGCAACCCTGTATTAAATCTGACTCTGTTGAAAAATTAGTTCTGCTGAACATCGCTTTTGGTTTTCAATGAAGTAGATGCGAGGGTTGGAAAAATGGTTGCATTGGAAGTGAAAAAAAGTTAAAATATTTTGAATAAAGTGGTTTTATTCCCGTGATTAAATTCGTAATAATCTTAAATTCAATTAAATAGAATATTAAAAAAAGTGAATTTCTAATTTACTTTTTAGAAATAAGCCTTGTAATTGATCACAATATCCTTTTGAACCCATTCTCCTTTTCTGATTAATATCGGTTCGATATTTCCTTCTCCATCAAATTTATTTGCGAATAAGCCATCTTCTTCTACTGTGAAGACAGAGTACTTTCCCGGAGGGAGAATTAAAGAATAGTGACCTTCTTCATCACTACTTACTTCTGCCACTGGTTCGCCATTAACCGATTGGAATAATCCGTTTTCCATTCGAGCATCCGAGAGATTTGTGAGTGGATATACTTTAATTAAACGCTTTACAGTCGTTCCTTTATTAGTTGCTCCAGTAGTTATTTTTTGATCATCAGATTTTATCGTTGGCATTTGATTTCCTTCCAACCAGGTAACTGTTCCTTTTACACCTTGATCTTCTGATTTCATGGATTTACATTGGGTGAACACTAATATTAGGACCAAAAAGATCGAAAGTAGAGTATAGGAGGAAGATTTATTTATTTTCATGTGTTTATAATTATTTTTTCACTTCATTTTTTGTCGTAATAGAAAGGG
>JAFMBQ010000280.1 GCA_017858365.1 Algoriphagus sp.
TCAAATCATTTTTATAAGCTGGCGCTCCTACCCGCTGAAAATTGGGAAGGGAATTGAACAGGTAGTCGAGAGTTTCTTGATAGTTCATTGAAACAGATTAATCAACGCTTTATATTTTTCAACGTAAATCTAAGGAATGATTTCTTAGCCTGTTTCATATACCCTGAAAAAATTAGTGAGTAGTTTGACTTTAAGCTTTTTTCTTAAAAAATCCAGAACCAAAATCAAGTTTACTTTCTTATCCCGTCTTTTAATCAACAGACTAACTCAATCAATCTTAATGACAAAAGTAATTTTACCGTTGGAAAAATCCGCGGCAGCTCCTCCTTGTTTTTTGAAGTTAATCTGGTTGACTACTTGTCGGTAATAGGCTAAAACCTCATTGGATACATTGTATTCCAAAGGCACTGCCTGAACAATTTTACCGGCATCATCTACCGTGATTTTAAATACAATAATACCATTTCGGGTAGATACTCTGTCGTTGATTGTAGGTTTGGATGCGAAATCCCATCCTGCTAAATCGAGGCTATAGCCAGCACCTGAGGCCACACCTTTTCCTGATCCCTCACCCATGATGGCTCGGCCATCTACCGTGCCTTTTGGATCGCCGGCATCTCCCTTTTCTTTGGAGCTTCCTTGCGCACCACCCGCAGCAGGTTGAGTTCCTTTTCCGGAAGTTCCTCCAGCGCCAAAGATCGCTCGCTGATCCACTTTAGGCTTTTCAGGGGCCTTTTGAGTAGTTTCTGTCGCTTCTGATTTAGCTGGCGTAGTTACTGTCTTAGCAGGCTCAGTTTTCACTGGCTCCGGCTTTTTCGTATTTTCTGTGGCTTTTTCTTCTCCCCTAATTGGAGAAGGCTTCGTGGTCACCGCTTGATTTACGGCAGGCTTTGAAGCAGTTTTTGGTTTGGCTGTTTCAGTTTTAGGGCTTGGAGCCGGTGTAGCGGGTTTAGTCACAGCTTCAGCTATTTCTCCTGGAGCAGCTGCTTCGGTAACTGGAGTTTCTACTTCGGAAGGTGCATTTGGACTATTCCGATCACCTGATCCAGTCGGGGTAAAACCTAGATTGAGTTCCAATCCAAAAGTAGGTATTGGTGGGATTTGTTCTTTCCAGACTACGATGAAGTAGAATGCAATCAGCAAAGCGATATTCAGGAATACCGTAATGATCCAAGACTTTTTCTTGCTTTCGCTTTCTATTTTATCTGAATCCCAGGTTTGCATATTAGAAAGGTTTCGTAGCTATAGAAACATTCGCTTCAAGTCCGGCGGCAATGCCACCGATCTCTACAAGGTATTCAACAGGCACTTCCTTATCGATATGAAGGACTACCTGACCTTTTTTACCAGTCAATAAAGAAGTGAGTTCACTCTTAATTTGTTCCCTAGAAACGATCTTATCATTCACCGAGTACTTGAAATCTTTGGTGATCGTCACAGTTACTTCCTGCATCACGATGTCGGAGGTCTCACTTGATGGCAAGTTGACAGTGAGCCCCGAAGGGGTTATAAAGGAAGATGTCAACATAAAGAAGATCAGCAACAAGAAGATAATGTCTGTCATTGACGACATACTAAATGCTGGATCTACCTTGTTTTTAGATTGAAGTCCCATCTTATTTATCTTGAAGTAAGTCGATAAATTCTATCGAAGAATATTCCATGTTATGCACCAATTTGGAAACTTGCGTCACCAAATAGTTGTAGCCCAAGTAGGCAATAATTCCTACTACCAATCCAGCAGAGGTGGTAATCATCGCTTCGTAAATACCTGTGGAAAGTAATTTCGGAGATACCATCCCCTCTTCTTGCGCCACTGCGATAAAGGCCTGAATCATACCTGTCACAGTACCAAGGAAACCAATCATTGGAGCTGCCCCGGATACTGTTGCCAGGAGGTTAAGGTTTTTCTCAAGTTTGTAGATTTCTATCTTTCCCACATTCTCAATCGAAACTTCAATATTTTTCAAGGGCGAACCAATACGCTCAATCCCTTTGGCAATCATATTGGCCACGGGTGTATTTTCCCCGGCGCAGAGAATTCGGGCTTTCTCAGTATTTCCACTTTGAACCAATACTTTCACCTGATCCATCAAATAAGAGGATGTGGTTGAAGCCTTTTTCAAGGTCAATAGTCGCTCAAAAAAGATGTAAATGGCTAAAATGAAAAGTAAATAAAGCGGAATCATCATGTAGCCACCTTTGATCAAAAGGTCAAGTAAGCCTATGCTATTTCCTTTTGCGCCCATCGAAAGGCTATCTGCTGCTGAAATCGAATCAACAGAGAGGGTTTGAAGTAGAGTCATATTAGTATTTCAAAATCCATAAAGCTTCTGTATAGTCAGCTTTAATTCGCTCGAGTTCTTCATTTGCCTTCGTAAAGCTTCCGAATGACCCAATTGCTAAACGATAATTTTTAGTATCGTCGTATGGTGTGATCAAATAAACGGCAGGTACTCGATTTTGATATTTCGGAGCTTCTTCCAAGGCATATCGTTCATTTGGAAGACTTCCGATAATAATAAA
This sequence comes from Algoriphagus sp., assembly GCA_017858365.1. Taxonomy (GTDB): domain Bacteria; phylum Bacteroidota; class Bacteroidia; order Cytophagales; family Cyclobacteriaceae; genus Algoriphagus. Next base: position 2,527 of record JAFMBQ010000280.1, read on the forward strand.
ATAAGTAGGACTTGCGGCTTTTGATTCCACACGAATCAAAGTTCCTACTTCCTTAAGATCAATAGTTGTACCAGTTTCAGGCTTTTGGATTGTAGTATTCGGTGAACTTGGCAATTCAGATTCAGCGATTTGATTTTCAGGCGCTTGTATTTCTTCTTCTTTAGAATCATTAACACTTGAAATAGGCTCCTCTGGAGTTGTGATGATCTGAACATCTCCATTTTCAAAAGCTACTGGATTTTCAATTTCTTTATTTCCAGCTGTCATTTGCCAGATAATTACTACCAAAATCAGTAATGCAAAAACTGCAGTGATCCCTATCCACCTTTTAGATTCTTTTTTTGCTGGAACAGGAATTGACTTCGGAATCTCCGGCTTATCGACTGAGTGTTTTGGAGCCTTGGGATCTTTTAATTTGGCAGATTTATCCGAAATGATCGATTGGACAACTGGATTAGGGAGTATTTCTTCAGGCTTTGCTACCTCTTCTGGCGAAGCTACTTGCAGAACTTCAGGTGAATTAGAAGATGGCACCGGGTTAATCGGCTTGATCTCGACTACAGGTAATCCATAGTCCTTTGGATCAGGCCAATGGGTATTGGAATTATTTTCGGAATTCATAGCAATTTGGGAATGATACGAAACTAAACGAATTGACTGTAAACCCCAACCAAAATCAGAACAAACCTCAGAATTTAAAGGATGCACCCCCAATAAGCTGAATCCCTCTTACCGGATAGTTGAGCCAACGGGTATTCGTTGCATTCAAGAGGTTATTTCCTTCGGCAAAAATGGAAATCCGTTCTGTGATTCCGTAATCAACTTTTAGCTGTAGATCTGCAATGGTTTTGAGCTTGACTACTTGAAAGATTTCTGGACTCCCTGCAATTTCACTAACCCCCAATAAGGCTCCTCTTGTCTTGATTCCGCCCATAAAGTTGATATTGGCTTGAATCAAAAGACGGTCTAGTGGAGTCACTTGGTTATTGACTTTGAATTCCCAAGTCGCTCTAGACCAAGCTTCAGGCTGCTGATTCAAATCAAATTGGTAAAGGTCCAATCGTGAACTCAGGGAATAAACATCTGATAGCTTAAAGCCCAATTCAGCATTGATATTGAATACCGCCACTTTAGCGTCATAGACTAGATTGAATCGAGCTTCATCGGAGCTAAGGAGATCCTGAGTATAATTATTGACGAAGAAGTAAAGCTGATTGTAACGGCTGATGTCTATTCCCGCACGATACTGGAATGTCTCTTGAAACTGCCCTTCTATCCCTCCTTGTATTTTGTAATTATTGACGGTATTCAAAAGCCTATTAGTTGGGCCCAAAAACGGGTTTTCCATCACGAAACTGTAAGAGGTATTCCGATTCACATCGCCGGTAAATGCTCCATAAAATCCAAATTCCGGAGCAAATTGATAGGAAGCTTTCAAAACAGGAAAGATTCTAAAATCACTGGATTTATCAGCAATCGAATCATTTTCCGAAATAATATTCAGTCCTGCAGTGAAGGAAAAATCCCCATAATTATAAGACACATTAGGTCTTATTGCGAAGTAGTTTCGAGATTCACTAAAATCCAGATCTTCTGGATTGGTCGCGAAATATGACAATCCCACTTCGCCTGTCCAGTCATCAATTGGCTTGAATATTCCTTTTGCCTGAAATCCAAATTGACTTTCTCTAACTAGATAGCTGTCTTTGAAATTTCTAAAGCTCAATTCCGCTTCGTAATAAATCGGACCTACTTTTTCCAATTCTCTAATTCCGGCTTTAAGATCAATGGTGTTTAATACATTTCCTTGGACTTCAACAGGTTGAGGATCTAAATCATCCGAATTTCTTGGTTCAAATCCATAAAACTGATAGGCATCCTGCTTCCATTTTAATCCTCCATAAACTTCGAAAAGATCCAAGAAATAGCTTCCATCAAATCCCAGATTCGAATGGGACTCCTTGGATTGCTCATCCAAAACCGGCCCTTTTCCAAAACTCTGATGATTCAACTGCAGCGCATAATTGAAGTCTCTTACTTCCGTCTCCATATATCGAATCTCCAATAGAGGAGATGCAAAATTCCCATAACCTGCACGCACGAAACCTGGATAGAGATTAAGCTTTGGGGCAGAGAAATTTTTGTCAGCTGGCGTGGCGGCTAGTTGTAGCGGCTTCAAATTTAAATTGTAGCGATTTGCAAAGTAATTGAAATCAGTAATTCCTTTCGCCTGAGGCATTACTGGGAGTTTTTCGTAAATACGAGGCTGAACAGGAACAGTCAGAACTCGATCCTTTCGGATGACAAATTCCTGGTCTTTTACTTCCCCTTTGGACTGCGTTTGAGCATTCGCTGTCTGATTACCGACTCCAACCAACGTGCTAAAAAAAAGAATTGTTGCTAGCTTTTTCATGGTTATTTGATGGTTTGAAGTTTAGCTTGAGCCAGTTGTTTGATTTCCGGATTCGTGGATCTTTCTACGATCGACTCGAGTGTAGCTTTTGCTTGGAAAGTCTCCCCTGTTTTCAGATAATTGTCAGAGAGTAATAGGAACATTCGACCATACCAATAATCAAAGTCTACAAATGGGCCCGAAGAGTCGAATATCGTCTCATTTGATTTGATCACATCTCCTTTTTCTTGATAGGAGTTTGCCAATAAATAAAGTCCCTCAGCTCCTTGAACGGTTTTGTATTCATTCACTAGTGCAAAAAGTGTCGCCTCAGCTTCTGGTCTACGATTCAATTTCAATTGAGACTTCCCTTTTGTGAGTATGGCCTTTGGGGTAGATTCCGGAAGGATTCCGTCCAAAGTCAATAGACGATCCGCATGTTGGATAGCCTGATCATATTTTTGAACCTCAAAATTGGCGATCATCAAGCCTTGCACTGCTTCTGCCTCTTCAACCTTGTTTCTTGCATTACTAGCTGAAGTTTCTAGGTAAGGGATTGCTTGCGCATAGTTCTTGTTTTCCAGCTCCATGGCTCCGATTCGTTGGATAGCTCGGATACGCTGAGGAGATGCCGGCTCTTTTTCAAGAATTTTGAATTGAGCCAAAGCCTGATTTTTATTTCCTAATTGGAAATAGCTATCACCCAAGAAATAAAGTACGTCAGCTCGCTGGGCCGATTGCGGATAGTTTTTCAGATAATTTTCAAAAGCTCGAGTCGCCTGTGCATAGTTTTTATCAAAGTAGATTCCTTTGGCAGATTCAAATTCCAAGGATTGGACACTACTGCTACTTGGATTGGCTCCTTTGTATTTGCCTAAGTAATCAGAGAATTCTGCCGACCTTCCCTGCAAAGCCAAAGTTTCCTGAAGTCCTTTCAAAGCAGTTTCTGAATTTTCAGCGTTCG
>JAFMBQ010000281.1 GCA_017858365.1 Algoriphagus sp.
AAAAAAGTTCACAGGTATCTTGGGCGTGAAGTCCTACTTTTTCGAAAGGAACACCTTTGGTATATCCCTCCATTGAGTTATCCATTACCACTAAACTGATACCTTTAGCTCCTTTGCTAGGGTCTGTTTTGACTGCGACCACTACCACATCTGATAAGTAGCCATTCGTGATAAAAGTCTTTGAGCCATTCACTAAGTAATAATCTCCATGATCGATGGCGGAAGTCCGCATTCCTTGTAAATCTGATCCTGCACCCGGTTCGGTCATGGCTATGGCTCCGATATAGTCACCAGAAATCATTTTGGGGATATATTTCTCATGAACTTCCTGATTGCCATAATGTAGAATATAAGGCATCACAATATCGGAATGTAGCGGATATCCAATAGCTGGGCCTGAGCAACCACTTAATCCCAATTCCTCAATCAAAATGGCATTGTATCGAAAATCAGAAATATTCATTCCGCCCAAATTCTCAGGAGCTTGAATTCCAAGAAACCCATTTTCACCTAGTTTCAACCAGCTTTCTCGGGAAACCATTTTCTGATTCTCCCACTCTTGATTATAGGGCGAAATTTCTTTTGCTATAAATTCTTTGACGGCTTGTCTAAAAAGATCATGCTCCTCGGTAAAGATTGTTCGCGGTAGTCCAAACATGGCATTTAATCGGGTTTAATTCTTTCCAAAAATAGCATATTTTCTAAGGAGCTTCCCCACCGTTTGTACATTACCCGAGCTATTTCAATTTTGATTTTACCTTTAAAAATGAAACTATCCACCAAAGAAAAATATTAGTAGTATAGCCCAAGAGAAAAAACCAACACAAATGATCGATTTATCTGAAAATAGTACGGTAGAAACTTTATCAAATCTTCCAATATGGAATTCAGGAGAAAAGCCCAATAAGTCAGAAATAGCGGGGGAAAGCAATATGAATCTAGTACTCAGAATCGCTACCAACCATCGAAAAGTCATCTTAAAACAATCCAAGCCTTACGTGCGGAAATTTCCGCAAATCCCAGCTCCAATCAACAGAATTATGGTGGAAAAGGAGTTTTATACGTTGATGGTATCTGATCCGATATTAGCTTCTTTTTCACCGAAAGTTTATCACTTTGATCCTGAAAATTATATTCTTTTGACAGAGGATCTTGGTAAGGCGATTGATTTTATGGAAATCTACAGCAAAGGATTTTCGCTTTCAGAATCAATCATAGCTCAACTCGCAGTATATCTTAATGCGCTTCATAGCCTGAAAGTCTCCAGCTTTCCGGAAAATCTTGAAATGAAGCAACTCAATCATATCCATATTTTCAACTTCCCTTTTGAAGAAGAAAATGCCTTTGATTTGGATACAGTTCAGCCTGGTTTGCAAGCATTAAGTTTAACATACAAGCGAGATAAAGAATTGAAAAAAGCAATCCACACCTTGGGTGAGCAATATTTAGCGACTGGAAAAGCCCTGGTTCATGGCGACTTCTACCCTACTTCTTGGCTACAAATCGGCGAAGAAATTAGAATTATTGATCCAGAATTTGGTTTTATGGGAGATCCAGAATTTGACCTTGGAGTCCTTTTCGCTCATTTCAAATTGAGTAGACAAGCAAATTCCCTGAAGACAGACTTTTTGAAAAAATATAAAAACAGCTACTCAGAAGCAAAAATTAGCCAATACGAAGCCATCGAAATTATGCGGAGATTGATTGGAATTGCCCAACTTCCGCTTCAGTTGAATCTTTCAGAAAAAGAAGAACTCCTCGCAGCTGCTTCCTATCAGTTATTGAACGCATGAGAAGAATCTACTATGTTTTAATTTTCATGCTGATCCTTTCCTCTTGTAGTAAAAAAGAGGAGCTAGAATATGATAAACTTGAAATCAGTGGACTCACCGAAAGCGAACTGTATGACAAAATCTTGGGTATGCTCGTTGGCTCGGCTATCGGTGATGCGATGGGCGCACCTACAGAAATGTGGACCCGCTATGACATTTCGGCAAAATTTGGGTTTGTGGACAAGCTTGACACCATGGTTCGGGAAGTTTCGCCTGAAGGAGTTTGGGTCCCAGATCTTCCGTCTGGAGGTACTACAGACGATACCCGATGGAAAATTTTGACCAGTAGATTTTTACTAACTCAATCTTCATCCAAGCTGGACGCGAAGGATTTTGCCACCCATATACTTTCACAATATGAAATTTACACAGAAGAATTCGAAGCTATTAAAGACACCTTTCCGGAGTCCTTTGAATCAGTAAATCTCAAGCTTGGCTGGCTTCAGGAATGGGCGAAAGTTAGCGTTCCCTTTATGGAAAATAATCTGGTCGGCTATGCAGATTCTTTAGGGAAATTTTACGGAGGAGAAATGGTTTGCGCGGGTCTGCTTTATGCACCATCGTTAGGCTCATACTTTCCTGGAGATCCAGAATATGCATATCGGCAAGCTTACGCCTTGTCCATTTATGATATTGGTTATGCTAAAGATCTCACCGCGCAGGCAGCAGCTATGACTGCGGCAGGAATGAAAAAGGGAGCTACTCCTGATAGTCTTTTAGCCGCGCTACAAAAAGACCCCTCAAATTACTCAAAGAGCAGACTTGTGGGACGTACCGCAAATGGTATCCTAGAAAATGCTCTGCTAATCAGCTCGGAATCAAAAAAACTGGATAGTTTAAGTACAGGACTCATTGCAGAAAGCCCAGCGCTTATTGCAGCCTTTCAAAGCTTAGATCAGCGGCTTCAAGACATGCCTTTTCATGCGGGAGAAATATGGCTTCAGACGCTCACCGCTATGATCTATGCTGATTTTGACTTCATGGGAAGTTTGATTTTTCTAGTCAACTACGGTCGGGACAATGATACGACAGCTGCAGTGGCAGGAGGAATTCTTGGAGCATATTATGGATTTGAGCAATTGCCTGATCGAGAAAAATATCAGGTTTTGAAAGTCAATAAAAGTCAATTAGGAATTGATTTAGAACATGTCGCTCAAGAGCTTACCGCTCATATGTTGTCAAAATAATACTCCACATAGTTCATATTCAATGCTCAATAAATGAGTATTCCAAAACCGAAAAAGCCCAGCTTCTTTCGAAACTGAGCTTGAATTAATAGGATTCTGAGAATTAGAAGTAAAGAGTTCTGGTTCTACCAGCGGCGTCTTTTAATTCCACATATATTTCTGAAGGATCTACACCTTTCAAGACGTAGTTTTTGCGGAAACCTTCAGGTTGGTCAATTTTCTCCTCATGCAGAATCTTTCCTCCTCTTTGCATTTTGATTTTTACATCAACTCCAGGCTCATTTAATCCGATCACAGCAAGATTGATGGTGTGATCATCGATTAGTTTCCCATAAGCCATCAAAGGGTAGCTTACGACTTCAGGAACTCTTTCGAAAGTCTCTACGGTATAAACTACCTCCTCGTCTACAGTAGTAATCATTACTTGGTACTCCCCTACTGGAAGATGATCCAAGTTGTATGGGATCATCACGTCTTCTTGGACTCTTACTTTGCGTTGATGTAGCATTTTTCCATCTTCATCCATAATGGCAATCTTAGCCTTACCGATACCCTCTCTAAGAAGCACGTTTACTTTTTGAAATCTTGAGTTTACACTTGACAGTGCCATCAAGTCTTCGTTTTCATTGGCAGCAAAACTGCTGGTTGCTAAAAGTCCTGCAAGTGCGAAAGTGAATAGCGTTTTCATAATAGTGTTGGTTTAGTGTTTTGTTGGTTATTACGTTATGCTCATCCTCTTGCGAAGGGCGTACCATCCATGCCAAGACTTCATTTTTAGGCGCTTTTATCCCTCCTGGATTTTCAAAAAAAATATCATACAGTCCAAATTAAATTTGGCTCCTCCACTACTTTCTCAAAAAAGCTGTCTCAAAGGAGCACAGTTTCTCGTTCGATTGTCACGGAGCCGAACAGTTTTTGACAATTCAGGCCGATTTGCAGGTTGCATGAAATTGTCCTTGATATCAAAAATTAATTTTGAAAGAAATTTAATCTCCTGAAATCAAATCAGTTAAAAAAGAAAAACCTGTACGGTTATGTACAGGCTTTGTCCGATAGGACACATTCTTCAGACTTAAATCAACTCATTTCTTAAGCTCTACCTCAATTTGCTTGACCCGGTCTTTGATTGAGATTGTCGAATAGTCCAGATTTCCAGAAGTGGCTTTCAAGAAATCTTTCACTGCTCCGGTATGATCTGTCGATTTTCCTTCTGCTAGAGTTACGTAGCGCATGGTGGACCAAAGCATGGTTTTTAACTGTGTTTTCGAATCATCAGTCATGTAATATTCCACCACAATCGTATTGTGATTATGCCAGATGGTTCTACTCATAATCCGAACCCATTCACCGACCATTGCGGGCTTGACATAGCTGATATTATGATTGTAAACCACCCATGCGGCTTTGTAAGTTCGAATCAAATCGATGATTTCTAATCCGTAAAGCTTTGGTACTTGATCTTCTCTGGCATTGAAGAAATAATCAAAGTATTTGGCATTGTTCAAATGGCGCAATGGATCGCAGTCTTGGAATCGGATGACGACTCGACTTTCGGTTTCAGTCGGATAGTGTTTTTCTGGATTGTACTCAAACATATTCAGATATTTTAAAGCTCTTTACTGGTAATCAATTTGATTCCTGCCGCTGCGAGTTCTCGGAGCGAATTCTCTCCATCTGTAGGTTTTACATTTACCGGTCTGGTGGCATCTGTAATCAAAAATGTCTCAAAACCCTCATTCAAGGCATCTAATGCAGTGAACTTCACACAGTAATCTAAAGCCAAACCGCAGATAAAAACTCGCTCGATTTGATTTTCCTTGAGGAATTTAGCTAGTCCTGTATCTCCTCTTTTGGCATTATCAAAAAATCCAGAATAGGAATCTACTTCTGGATTCATTCCTTTTTGAAATATTTTATTCCAATTCTCCTGTTTCAGTGCTTTTGAAAAATCAGCCCCATCTGTTCCTTGGACACAGTGAACAGGCCAAAGAAATTGATCAAGACCATTCAAGTCTATGATATCCCCCACTTTTCGACCAAGGTTATTCGCAGCAAAACTTTTATGAGCTGCTGGATGAAAATCCTGAGAAGCTACTATAAAATCAAATTTGGATTGAATCAAATTAACTAAAGGAATGATTTGATCTCCAGAGGAAACCGCCAGTGCCCCACCCGGGAGAAAATCATTTTGTACATCTACTATAAGGAGTGCATCTCGTTTAGTCATTTCCATTATCAAATTGTTTTGCTTTCAATACAAGCTCCATACGTAGCTTATGAAGATTTTCCTCCAAGCCCACCGGATAAAGGTGGGGATTAACCAGACGCTTATGCGTTTTATCTAAAGAGTCCAATTGCTTTTTAGATCGTGCCCTAATCTCATCCATACTGGGTGAGACATAGCAAGACTTACCTTTTCTGAAAATTGACTTTAATAGAACCTCTTCCTGATAAAAAGCTGGCATCAAGCGCTTCCTTCGAGTGGGGTCTATAGGATCAATGATGATCACACCCTTTTGATCTATTGCTTCATCCTCCAAATAAATCATGTCAGCTACTGCTTTTTCTTTTGAATAGTAGCGCTTCACATTGTGGAATCCGGGGATATTTATTTTTAAGGACTGCTGCGAAAGTTTAATTTTTGGTTCCCAATCACCTTTTTCATTTCGGATCGCTGCTAGTTTATAGACTGCCCCTAAAGCAGGCTGATCATATGCCGTTACTAGTTTGGTCCCAACACCCCAAACATTAATCGAAGCTTCCTGTGCTTTGAGAGAAGTGATGATATGCTCATCCAAGTCATTTGACGCAACGATTTTGGCTTCGGGAAAGCCTGCTTCGTCTA
>JAFMBQ010000282.1 GCA_017858365.1 Algoriphagus sp.
CAGAATATATTTTGAATTTCGTTACTAATGCTATTATTTTGCGACTCCTAAAAAAGCGTAGTAACAATAATGGCGTTAATTAAACAAATAAGACAGCGGACAGGTCTCGCAATCGGAGTAATCGCCGGCGGGTTAATTTTATTCCTCCTTGGAGGTGATTTATTAAGTCCAAATTCCTCACTTCTCAATTCCAGCCAAAACATCGTCGGAGAAATAGCCGGTGAGGACATTACCTATGAGGAATACATCCAAAAGGTAGAAGAAGTGAAACTTGCATATCAGCAGCGAACTGGAAGAGTACCTTCAGAAGTTGAAATGCTTACTGTGCGAGAGCAAGCATGGCAAGCAATGATCGTAGAGCGTGTGTTTGATGAGGAATATTCAAAACTTGGTCTAACTGTATCTGATGCAGAATTAGTAGACATGGTGCAGGGTAAAAACATCGTTGCTGAACTTCGACAGCAATTGGTGAATCCTACTACAGGAGAATTCGATAAAAATCAGTTGATTTCTTTCCTTCAATCTTTAGAGACAGCGGATCCTGCACAGCAGGCATTCTGGGCTCAGCAAGAGAAGCTTTTTGCGAGCTCTCGTCTTCGAATCAAATACGATAATCTTTTGGCAACTTCGGAGTTCACGACTCAGGCAGAAGCTAAAATGGAATACAAGGCAGCAAATACGATTGCAGATGCTTCCATCCTCTATATTCCTTATTATGCCGTAAAGGATGATGAAGTGAAAGTGGAGGAAAGCGAAATGAAAGCTTATTTGACGAAAAATAAAGCAAAGTTCAAAACTGGAAACACTGCTAACTTAGAATATGTAAGCTTCAGTATTCGTCCAAGTGGACTAGATTCTGCAGCGATCATCGAAGAAATAACTGCTTTGACTGGAGAATTGAGAACTGCTGCTAATGACTCTTCTTTTGTAGTGAGAAACTCAGAAAACCCTACATCATTTTACACTTTCAAGCCAGGAGAAGATCTTCCTGCAGATTTGAGCTCCAATGTTGGACAGGTTACAGCAGGTGAAACATATGGACCTTTTGTAACGGCAAATGGAAGCTTTGTATCGTATAAAGTGTCCGAACAATATACTGGAACTCCTCGGATAAGAGCTTCACATATTCTCTTCTCTACGGAGAATATGAGCGATGAAGCCAAAGCTGATGTCAAAGCTCAGGCTGAGATAGTACTTGCAGAGGTAAAGAGCTCAGGAAACCTCGCGGTGGCAGCTAGACAATATGGTCAAGATGGTTCTGCTCAAAATGGTGGAGATTTAGGTTGGTTTGCAAAAGAGGACTTTGTAGATGCTTTCGCAACTGCAGCCTATGCAGCAAAGTCACCTGGAATCCTGCCGAATCTAGTAGAGACTGAATACGGGTACCACATCATCGAAGTGACGGAGATGCCTAAGTCAACTTATACCAAAGTAGCTACTTTGGAAAAGGAGCTTGTGGCAAGTGACGCTACTAGAAACGAAGCATTCAGAAATGCAGATTCTTTCGCTGCGAATTCTGGTAACAGAAATCAATTCACTGAAAATGCTGAAACTGATGATTATCGTATTATCCAAGCAAATAGCCTTGATGCGAATGCTAGAAATATCAATAACCTTACAAATGCAAGAGAAGTAATCAGATGGGCTTTTTCAGAAGCTTCTAGTGATGAAGTGTCACCGGTATTTGAATTAGACAATGCTTACTTAGTAGCTACCTTGGTTAGCAAGAAAGAAGAAGGGGACGCTACACTTGAAGATGTGAAAGAGCAAGTAGAGACTCAAGTACGAAATGAGAAGAAGGGAGCTTTAATTCAATCGAAGCTAAAAGGCTTGGCTACGCTTGAAGAAATGAAAGCGGTATTCCCTGAGACTGCTTCATTGAATCAGATCCCAGATTTGAAATTGAGTACTTCGGTAATCCCAGGTGTAGGTTTTGCACCAAAGGCTATAGGCGCGATTTTTGGCACCAAAGAAGGTCAGTTGACCCTAGCTGTGCAAGAAGACATTGGAGTAGTAGTAGGGCGCTTAAATACGCTTACTCCTGCAGCTGAGATCGGAGATTACTCCGGGTTCCAAGGCCAATTGACTCAGAATGCTTCACAACGTACCTCCTATCAGATTATGATGGCATTGCAAGATTTGGCGAACGTGAAAGACTATCGTTATAAATTCTTCTAAGGAAAACAAAAATCAGTTGAACCCATGCCCATCAGCATGGGTTCTTTGTTTAAGATCAAATAAGGGTTTAGGATGAAAAAAGATTTTAATACCTCTTCATTTAAAGAAAAATTAGAAGCAAGTGGACAGTTTCCGATGCTTTATATGTTTAAGTTTATCGTTCCAAACGGAAAAGAGCTGGAAATCGCAGCACTTTTTCCCAAAAATGAAATGGAGCTAAAAGCAAGCTCTGGGGGAAAATATGTGAGCACAACAATTAAATCCATGATGGACTCGTCCGATCAAATCATTGAAATCTATGAAAAGGCTTCGAAAATCGAAGGCTTGTTATCACTTTAATCCAATCAATCATGTGGAAAGAAGAAGACAATAAATTGAAGAAGACTTTCAAATTTGGAGATTTTCAGGAGGCATTTGCATTTATGACTCGTGTAGCTTTTTTAGCCGAGTCACAGCAGCATCACCCGAATTGGAGTAATGTCTACAACACTGTTGAGATCGAGCTCACTACGCATGATGACGGAAATATTATCACAGACAAAGACCGAAAGCTTGCTAAGGCAATCGATAAAATTTTGGAATGATTGACCAAGGAATTAATTTATTTCTAGTACCAACACCTATTGGCAATTTGAAGGATATCACGCTTCGTGCGATCGAGATCTTGAAGAGTGCTGACGTCATTCTGGCTGAGGATACGCGAACAAGTGGAAGTTTGCTAAAGCATTTGGAGATCTCCCGACCACTTCAGAGCTATCATATTTTCAACGAACACAAGACAGTCCAACGCTTAGTGGATCGCATGAAGGCGGGGGAGGTATTTGCCTTAATTAGTGATGCTGGTACTCCTGCGATCTCTGATCCAGGATTTTTACTCATTCGGGAAGTCCTTGCAGCTGGTTTGGATGTGCAGTGTCTCCCAGGAGCCACAGCTTTGATCCCCGCCTTGATCAATAGCGGATTACCAAATGATCGTTTTGTCTTCGAAGGCTTTTTGCCTCATAAGAAAGGGCGAAAAACCAGGATTGATAATTTGATGGAAGAGGTTCGAACCATGGTTTTCTATGAATCGCCACACCGTTTGATGAAGACTTTGGAGCAATTGTCAGAAGCATTTGGACCAGATCGCCAGGCCTGTGTATCTAGAGAACTGACCAAGCTGCATGAGGAAAATGCCAGAGGAACCTTGGCCGAATTAGTTGAATATTATAAAACCAATCCATTGAAGGGCGAAATCGTTCTTACAGTGGCGGGTAAAAACCCTAAAGCATAAGACCATGCTGACAAAATCAGAGCTTAGCGTTCTGCTGGAGCAAACTCAAGAGATCGCCAAAGCAGCTGGAGCTTTTATCAGAAAAGAGCGACAGCATTTCAATCCGAAGGACGTGGAGCACAAAGGCCTCAATGACTTGGTCTCCTATGTAGATAAGGAAGCTGAGAAGCTCATTGTATCTAAATTGACGAAGATCCTACCCGAGGCAGGATTTATCACAGAGGAGGGTACCGCTGCTAAAGCTGCTGCAGAACTGACTTGGGTTATCGATCCTTTGGATGGTACTACTAATTTCATCCACGGACTTCCCGTTTATGCGGTCAGCATTGCACTAATGGAAAGGGACGAAGTGATTTTGGGAGTAGTCTATGAGATCAATAGACATGAGTGTTTCTATGCCATGAAGGGGGAAGGAGCATATTGCAATGACACTAGGATCAAAGTAAGTCAGGCAAAAACTCTTTCTGAATCATTGATCGCCACTGGATTCCCTTATTACAATTTTGAATTGATCGATAAGTACATGGATGCGTTGAAGGAATTGATGAAAAGCACACACGGGCTCCGTCGACTTGGTAGCGCGGCGGTGGACCTTTGCTATGTGGCAGCAGGAAGATCTGAAGGCTACTTTGAATACAACCTCAATAGCTACGATGTCGCGGCAGGTGCCTTAATAGTAGAGGAAGCTGGGGGTAAAGTGACTGATTTTAAAGATGGGAGAGATTTTATTTTTGGAAGGCAGATTATTGCCACCAATGGCTTGATCCACCAAGAGTTTACCGATAAGGTAAAGCCAATCTTGAGCTGATCTACTGAAGCAAAAAGTACCAAATCAATATACTCACCACGGAGATCGGGATTCCCAATCCCGAAAGTAGTGCGGCGAGTTTTGGTTTGAGGTCATATTGAATCGCGACCAATGAGCCCGTGATCATGGGGGCCATGCCACTTTCTAGGATGGTGACCTGGAGTATTAATTCATCTTCGAAGTTGAAATTCCGAAAGATCAACCATACCAAAGCGGGAGCTAATACTAATCTGTACCCCATTCCCAACCAGAAAAATCTGGAATTCAGGGATTCAAAATCCAATCGAAATCGAAGTCCTATGGCGAAAATTGAGGCAGGAACCATGGTTTTGCCGATTGCCGCAGCTATAGGTAAAATAAAATCTGGAGTTTTCCATCCAAGGAAACTCATGCAAAGTGTGGCAATCAAAAACAAAAATGGAGGAAAACTGATAATTTTCAACGGGATGGCACTTAGGCTGCTTTCTTGATGCGAATAGATAGAGGCTACAATAATAGAAACCGAAGAAACCAATAAGAAGGATCCACCCTGATCAATCAGCAAAGCAGTAGGCAAGCCTTCCTTTCCCAATAACCCTTCAATCACTGGAAAACCAAGAAATGAAGTATTGGCCAAGCCAGAGACAATAATTAAGCAGCCAGTAGTTGCATTATCCCAGTTTAAGATTTTTCCAAGGCTTCCAAAAAGAATCCAAGAACAAAAAAAAGTGAACCATGCCGCAGAAATCGGTAGTAATAACTCCCATCCTGGATCGATCTGTGGTATGTAAAGAAATGCCAATGCAGGCAACACAAAATTGAATAGGTAGAAATTGACCCACTTGCTCACTTTTTCTTTCGGGAAGCTAGGCTTTGATTGAAAATATAGACCCAGCGCTAAAAGCACCACTGCAAAAAATAGTGTTAGCATCGCGTTGATCTGAGAACTTTACAATTAATTAACATAAAATTAATTTTTTAATACTGTAGTCAATTGAAAATCAGACTCCTTTTAAGGAGTTAAAAACCTTATGACTAAACTTACACCAATTTTTATCGACGGGAAAAAGTGGATTCAACTTTCTCAGCTTTCGGTTGAGCAAGCAAGATTGATTAAATACTGGCTTCCAATCAGCAGCTTAAGAAAAGTATTGTTTCAGGGGATTGAGTTAACAGACTGCTTAGATTTTGAAACGTATGACTTTTGGTTTAGAACCAACCAAGTCACAAATGATAATCAGGTACTTCTTGATTTTTAATCCAATCCGAAACTTTTTCTTTTTTCATCAAAATATTTACTAAGCTCAGGATAGAATAAGCTCTCCACTTGTGGAATTCCATCTAAGATCAGTTCCATTCCGCCTTGAATGTCATCTTTGTTCAGCTGAATCCCTTCCAATAGATATACCAAATCCTCCAAGGAGAGTGGTTCATCCACCGAAGAAGGGTAGAGCAGGTAATCATTTCCATAGAAATCCACGGCTTCCAATTGAATTCTATGATCGATTTCATGTGCATAGATACTCAATTGTTCACCCCATTTACTTTCTGGATAATTCAATTTTACCAGTAAAACCGAATTGTT
>JAFMBQ010000283.1 GCA_017858365.1 Algoriphagus sp.
TGCAAGTTCCATGTTACCAGTTCCTTTGAATTCTTCAAAGATCACTTCATCCATTTTAGAACCTGTTTCGACAAGCGCAGTAGCGATGATAGTCAAAGAACCGCCATTTTCTACGTTACGTGCTGCACCGAAGAAACGCTTTGGCTTGTGAAGCGCATTTGCATCCACACCACCGGAAAGGATCTTTCCAGAGCTTGGTACCACGGTATTGTGTGCTCTTGCAAGTCTGGTAATTGAATCCAAAAGGATTACCACATCATGACCTACTTCCACCATACGCTTTGCTTTTTCTAAAACGATGTTAGAAACTTTCACGTGTCTATCGGCAGTCTCGTCAAATGTGGAGGAGATTACCTCTGCATTTACTGATCGAGCCATATCTGTCACTTCCTCAGGTCGCTCATCGATCAACAGGATCATCAAATGTACTTCAGGGTGATTTTTGGTGATCGCATTCGCAATCTGCTGCAATAATACCGTCTTACCAGTTTTTGGCTGAGCTACGATCATTCCTCGCTGACCTTTTCCGATAGGAGCAAATAGATCGACAATTCTAGTAGAGAACTTATCTCCTGTGGTAGAGAGGTTTAATCTTTCTTCCGGGAAAAGCGGGGTTAGATACTCAAATGGCACCCGATCTCTGATTTCGTCGGTAGTTTTACCGTTTACTGTAGAGATTTTCAATAAGGCGAAATACTTCTCACCTTCTTTTGGTGGGCGAATAGAACCTTTGATATGATCACCAGTCTTCAGACCAAATAGTTTTACTTGGCTAGGCGATACATATATATCGTCAGGAGAGGCAAGGTAATTATAATCCAATGATCGAAGGAAGCCATATCCTTCCTGCATCATTTCCAAGACACCTTCATTATCTATGACTCCATCAAATTCTCTTGGATGTACATAGGTTTTTTTCCGGTTTGCATGAGGTGTTACCTCTGCAGCTGGTGCCATTACCTCATCTTGAGATTTAAAGTTTTTTCGTTTTGGAAGTTCTACTTCCCTCTCAGCCTGGGTATTTGGTGATTCGGATGATGCCTCTGGAGCCGGAGTGGGATTTGATTCTTCTTCAAACACCTTTTTTCGAGGTCTAAAAAGTTTCGGTTCTTCTGTTGAAGCTTCTGGACTGGCTTTTCTAACAGGTCTTTCCTGAGCTGGTTCTCGTTTTGGTTTCCATTCTTTTGCCTCTTTGGGGGCAGATTCTGATATAGCTTCTGATTTTTCTACAGGAGTGGTCGCAGCAATTTCTGTTACGTTCTGTCGCTTAAACTTAGGCTTGTATTCAGGTTCTTCAGTCGGTGCTGCAGTTTCTACTGCTACCACTTGTTTTTTTACTTCGGCAGGTTTGGGTTTTTCTGCTTCAGGTTCTGGACTGGTTTCTACGATTGAGGGCTTCTTTTTTGGTAGAGCCTGTTCTGGTGTAATTGCCTGCTGATCTAGGATAGCGTATACGAGGTCGTCTTTTTTGAGGCTTTTATGGTTTTTTACACCTAATTCCTCAGCGATTTCCTTCAGCTCAGACAGTAATCTGATTCTGAGTTCTTCTATGTTGTACATAAAGAGATGATGAAATAAATAGTATTATGAAATGCGGTAATTGGGATTGTGAATGATTTTCTGAGCAAAAAAGATCTGCAGGAAATAGTCAAACCAAAGCGGGCTGGTCTGCTCACGCACGGTGATGTTACAATATTAACCTATGGATTTGAATTTAGCAAATTTATATTTTGTGATTAGGCCTTATGCGTCTAGGATAATACTTGTCTAAGGATAGTCATTGATTTCCAGACCCCGGGGTTTTCCAGATGCTCACTATAGAAATCCAGCAAATGGTCTAGCAGCTTTCTTCGCAGCTTAAGATTTATTTTCTGATCGCAGGAATACGCTTTTTGCATTAACTCTTCCAAGAAATACCTTACATCTTTAAGTTCTTGGGGGGTAAAAGGTTGCGAACGACTTTCATCTAAATAGCCTTGTGCCTGCTCAGGTGCAAATCCTAAATAGCCAGCCAATTCGATTAAAAATGCCAATGGAAAGAGGTCAAGCTTTGCTTCAGGATGGTTAAGCTCGTGCACTGAACTTTCCAAAAAGTCAAAAAGATTTTCATTCTGGTAGTTTTCATAGATGGATTTTGCAATCACTTCTGTGACAAAAAGCGCAATGCCTATTCGGCTAAACTCAAAAGAAATCAATTGATTGCTGTGTGAAAGTCTTGCCTCGGAGATTCGATTTAGTCCTGCATTCGCTTTATCATAGACTACCATATCTAGACAAGTGAGCGGCTGGTAAAGTGCCATTTTACTTGATTTGGATTGGGTTCTGACACCATTGATGAGGTAGGACTTCAGACCAAGCTCTCTAGTAAAGATCTTCACGATCAGACTTGTTTCTTTAAATTTTATTGAATTGAGTACGATTCCAGATGTCTTCTTAAGCATAGCAAAGGTGAGAAAAGCTTACGATGACCTCAAGCATTTATTCCATAAAAGCATTTTCTACATCGTGCCTCATAGCTCTCTTTTTCTCCGAGTTGCACTTGCTTTTTCGTATCAGTTAGGCGGTAAGAAAAAGCAGCGAGTTCTCCACACTTCATACAGATCGCATTTACTTTTGTCACGTACTCGGCGATGGCCATTAACTGGGGCATAGGCTCGAATGGATTTCCGGCGAAATCCATATCCAAACCTGCCAAAATCACTCGTTTTCCTGAATTTGCCAGTTTTTGAGCCACAGATATAATTTGGTCATCAAAAAATTGAACTTCGTCGATTCCGATCACATCACAGTCGCCACTCATTAATAAGATGTCATCGGCAAAATTGACTGGAGTAGACCGGATGGAGCTTTCATTGTGGGAGACCACATCTGATTGGTGGTAGCGTGTATCGACAGCTGGTTTGAAGATCTCCACTTTTTGCTTAGCAATCAGGGCCCTGTTGAGTCGCCTGATCAATTCTTCCGTTTTGCCGGAAAACATAGATCCGCAAATCACTTCAATCTGCCCTTTTTTCTCAGGGTTTCTATTTCTTCCTAGGGATGGTTCTATAAACATCGATATGCTATTCGCTGTAGCTAATATGTGGAAATTTATTTGGCTCGGCCACTCGAACTTTGAGATCTCCTTTTAGCAGGAAGACTTGACATGCCAAACGTTCGTTAGACTTTAAACGACCTTGAATATGAAATACTTTTTCCCGATCGGTCATTTCAGAAAGATTTTCGATCCCTTCCAAGACAATAAGTTTGCAGGTGGTACATCGCCCTTTTTTGCCACAGGCATGCATCCAATCCATGCCACTTTCATGGATAATTTCAATAACTTTACTCGTAGAAGAAGGCAAATCAATCGTAAGATTAAATAGGTTTTCTATGACGATTTTAGGCATTTGTTCGTTCGAGTTTGTAAACGCTATATTTTAATGACAATTCAAATTAACAGCAATTATTTAGAAAAGTACGCGAATGACTACGCTGCGCAAGTATGCGATAAGGTTTTTTCGTCAAGACAGTTCATCACTGGTCAGGATATCATCCAATTAACAGACAGTATCCAAGTCAACTTTTTTGTCGTAAAACGAATATTCGAAATTTGGCAAGGTGAATTGGAAAAATTGAAGAGCAGCCCATACTTTGACTACAGAGATGTGGCTGTCCATGAGGCCCTGACTCAATTTATGAATGTGCTTTCCAGACGAATAAAGGTAGAAAAATCTAATCTTGAACCATTGGTAGCTCAAGCTGTATCTGAGGCGATACAGTTAGCTGTTGACCCAGTGAGTTTCTATCAAAATGAAATTCAAAAAGCTCCTCAGGGAATGATCAATGAATTTCTCAGTGAGCATAAAAAGTATTTCAAATGGCATCTGCCTGTGATCTCATTTCTGATTGATAAAACAGGTTTTGGACATGATCAAAATGCGTATCTAAAAGCAGTAGCTACAAACTACCATGTTATCAAAGATTCATTAGTGTCTAAGAATTTGCTTTTGGCTACTCTTGGTGAGATCAATGCATTTGATCTGGATAGTTATTTGATAGAGCTTCAGATTGAAGAACCTAAAGCTGAAACTCAGAAATCTGAACCAGAACCTGCGGAGGAGCAGGAGGATTCTTTTTTCGACAAGATTGAAGAGAAGTCTGTTAGAATTGAAGCGCCGATTTCTGAGATTAGGAGTAAGCCAATTGTTGAGGAGGAACCCGAAAGAGCTAGTTCTGGGATGCTGGATGTCAAAAGCCTTCAATCTAGGTTTGAAAAAGAATCTTATAAAGGAATGAAAGGAGTGATTGGCGAGCTTTCCGAAAGTTTGGCAATCAACCAGCGGATCATGTTTTCCAAGGCTCTTTTTGAGGGGAATTCTGATCTCTTAAAGCATGCTTTGAAATTGATAGATGAAAGTGGATCTTTTATCAAGGCGATTGACCTGATTAACAAACGTTATGTGGTTGAACTTTCTTGGAATGAAAACCCCGATGTAATGGATGAATTCTTGTTTCTGGTATTCAGAAAATTTTCCACTTAGAAGAAATGGTAAGAGATTTTATGAAAATCTTGCCCAATAAATTGCCTGAACTATTAAAAGTCTTGATTTAATAGGAAATCTTTTTCCCAAAGTTTATCTTGAATGAGTTTGATGAAATATGGAAGGATTGCTTTCAAATCAACTAGTGCTCCGCAATCCGTTTTTTTCATTTCTACAATTTGAATTCGTCTATTGTATTATAGCTTTATTCCTTTCATTGGAAAAATCAAATACCCTTCTTTTAGAAGATATTAAGTGGAATAAGGAGTTATTAGAATTGGGAATATTGTTTGCTATAATTTTGTAATCTTAAATTAGAACCTCATATTTAGGTATAAAGCACCGTGTATACATGCAAGGATATTTAAAGCTCAGAAAACATGTGTTAGACAAATTGAGACGTGAATTACCTCAATATCTTGCCTATCACGGGATGAATCACACCCAAGACGTATTGAATGTTTGCGAGCAATATATTCGTCGCGAGAAGTTGGGAGAGCGAGATCGGTACTTGCTCCGAATGGGAGCAATCGTACATGATATGGGCTTTTTGATTGGAGCAGTCAACCACGAAGCTGTAGGTGCTGAAATGGCGAGTATCCTGATGAAAGACTTAGGAATGAAGCAGGATGTGATTGATGAAGTCAAAGGATTGGTTATGGCCACTAAGATACCTCAAACTCCTTTGAATGATCTTCAGAAAATCATCTGCGATGCAGACTTGGATTATCTAGGAAGGGATGATTATCCGACCATCAGCGTGAAATTATTCGCAGAGCTGAAGCATATGAATATTATAACCACTGAAGAGCAATGGAAAAACCTTCAGATTAACTTTTTGAAAGCACACCAATTCCAAACTTCATTTGCAAAAAAGAACCGAGAACCTAAAAAGCAATATTGGCTGAAAAAGCTTTTGGAATCTTAACCTAGTCTTCCCAACTGTAATGCTCTGGAGCTGTCCATCTTGACAAAGATGAAAAGTAAAATGGTAAATGACCAAAGTGAAGATCCTCCATAACTGAAAAACGGTAGCGGAATACCCACCACAGGAAATAATCCTATAGTCATGGCAATATTGATCATGAAGTGGAAGAGTAATATTGAAACTACGCAGTATCCGTAGATTCTTGAAAATCTATTTTTTTGACGCTCTGCCATGATTACAAGTCGGTAAAGCAAGCCCATAAAAAGCGAAATCACGACTAAGCTTCCCGCCCATCCAAATTCCTCTCCGAGTGTGCAGAAAATAAAATCGGTATGTTGCTCCGGAACAAAGTCAAATTTGG
>JAFMBQ010000284.1 GCA_017858365.1 Algoriphagus sp.
TAAAACTAATCTAAGTAATCAAATCTATTTAATCGGGATACCCCTATATAATCAAAATCAACAGACTGGAGTAATGATCTACAGGTGTGAATCGAAAATAATAGATATAGAGTCATCATATCAACTATATAGTATAACAAATATATTTAACAAAATATATAATTATCAAATTAGATTAAAAAAATCTGAACCAATTAATATCCAATAAAGGCATTAAATCAATTGAACGGTATAATTTCAAATAAAATCAGAGTCATGGATCAGTTACCACAAATGAAAATATTAATTGTCGAAGATGATTTAATAATAAGAATGATTACTAAAAAGTATCTTGACCGCTTGGGCTACATTGTAGATTGTGAAGAAAATGGGAGAAAAGCATTAGCGTATCTCGAAACTACTATTCAATTTCCAGATTTAATATTGACCGACATCATGATGCCTGAGATGAATGGAGAAGATTTTTTGAAAAATATAAGGGAGCAAGAAAAATACGATAATATCCCAGTATTTGCAATAACAGCAATGGCAGAAGAAATGTTGGAAAGAAAAAATTCAGGCTTTGAACAAATAATTCAAAAGCCATTTTCTTTACCAGATTTAGCCATTAGCATATCAAATATATTTGAAAAAAAATATCCTGTATAATATGAGAGCGAGTCATATTCATTTTAAAAGCATTAATCCTTTGAAAAGATAATATTAACATAAAATCTTGAATCATGAGCAATTTCACACTCAAGTACAGCATTATTAAGATTAGCTAATTTTTTACAGATATAAAGACCAATCCCCAGACCTTGCTGCTCTATATTCATTCTATTAATTTGACTAAAGGCTTTAGGTTCAAAAGCACCTACATCTTGATGATTTTTTTGATAATTTGAAATACAAAAAACAGAATCTTGAAGAGCAACATAAATAGGAGATTCTAAAGGAGAAAATTTTATTGCATTTTCCACTAATTCATTGATTATTATATTAAACTGATCTAAATCAAAGGATACTAAAATATCAGAATCCCAACTAAATAACTCAAGTTTGTTGAATTTTTTTCCACAAATCTTTTTTAGGAGCTCTATATCAAATATGAAATTCGAAACACGAGGAACGACGTGATCTAACCGGTTAAAGATAGCTAGCTTATTGAGAGTATTACTTATTCTGTTTACGGATTCTTTCCCAGTTTGAATAAGCTTATAGAATTCTTCTTTATCAAAATTATCCAAAAGCAACTCCATTAATTCAAAAATAGAATTTACACCCGCTAAGGGAGTACGGAATTCATGAAAAGTGATCTTTCTATCTTCCTTTAGGCCTGTCTCAAGTTTATTTTTGGCCCAATTCTCCCTTATATTCTTTTTCTCCAAACTCGCAATAACCGCATTCAATAAAACTTCAGCAGATACTGGTTTAATTAAATAATCGTCTGCTCCTTGTTCGAATCCATACCTTTGATCTTCCCTACTAGCTTTACCTGTTAGCAATATAAAGGGTGTGTTTTCGAAACCTTTGAGAAGCTTAATTTCAGACAAAATACCGAGACCATCCAAGTTTGGCATTAAAATATCCGAAATAATCAGGTCTACCATTGTGTTTTCTAAAATCTTGAGTGCACTTTTCCCATCATCTGCAGTCAAAATTTCGAAATTTTTATATTCCAATATTTCCTTAAGATTTTCCCGAAGCTCTATATCATCTTCAATTATTAGAATTCTGTTGCTCATGACGAAAATACTTTCAGTTAATTTTATCCAAGATTAATGTTACTTTTTCATTCAACTATAAATTTTAATATGGTTATCCACACTGGCACCAGCAAGCTTACATCATCTGCTACTCAAGACACAAACTATGTAGGCCTAATTCAGATTTTTACCCAATTTTCTTCGGGTCAAATCTATTTTCCACCAGAGAATTAGATATACATACTTCAGTTTCTAGGTTTTAATGTTCAAAATATCAGTTTAAGACTATATATAGCTCACGAAGATATGGATTTGATTCAAAAAACTGGACAATATTTTAAACTCAGTTAAAGATTGATTTACTATCGCTTGCCGCAGGCTACTCAAATTAGCAGCCGGTTTTTCCTTCAAAATCCTACTGATAATTTCGAGTTCATTTTTTTCCTATGCGGCTA
Organism: Algoriphagus sp.; assembly: GCA_017858365.1. Taxonomy (GTDB): domain Bacteria; phylum Bacteroidota; class Bacteroidia; order Cytophagales; family Cyclobacteriaceae; genus Algoriphagus. Next base: position 2,144 of record JAFMBQ010000284.1, read on the forward strand.
TTGTTTTGTTTGTTTGTCCGAATTGATTTGGTGTAAGGTTATTGAGATATAAATGCTTTCTTTTTACATTACCCAAGTTCAAGCCACTATTGCAACACGCTTGTAAGATAATAATTTCTCTCTTGGGGTTAAATAGCCAAACTTTCCAAAGCCATTATCCCGTAGGATTTACACTTAGCGCCTTGTGACAGTTGCTGCTTATTTCACCTAAGAACAATCCTAATACTCACGACCAATAATTTTAGAGTAGTCCGATAAAACTAAATTAAAGGAACATTATAAGGAGTCCATATTATCATTTACCAGAGAATCTTCTGTTTCTAAAAATAGAATCCAAACATCATTTCTTTTTAATTTTCTTTTGAAATATTCTTTCCTATCCGAAGCAGCTTTTGATGTTGTAAACCTTTCTACAGCAACTCTGTATCGGTTTCTAAAATCCATAGGACTAATTATAAAGGTGTTTATACCCAATAAGCTGCTTAATTCTTCCGCCTTTTCTTGGGCTAAATAAAGAGCCTCGAAACTCCCTACGATAAGGTAATAATAGGAGACATTAATTTCTGAGTCTATAGCGTTAGATATCTCGTCTTCGATCTTTGATTCCTGGCTATCCTCCTCATTAAGATTATTACTGATCAAAGGAACTAGCGAAGATGAATCAACCGAGACAGCTGCCCTTCTGATCAAGGAGAGAGACGGATAAGTATAAGGCTGATTCTTAAATCCACCATAAAAGAAAACTATCTCAGTGCGTCTATTTCGTTGGTGATCGCTCAACGAACAGTTTTCGCCACAGTTCACAAAAGGAAAGGATTCTCCAAAAGATCTTACAAAGATTCTCGATTTAGCTACACCGCCTTGGATCAAAAAATTCTCAACCGATTCCGACCTTTTTTCCGATAATTTTTGATTGTAGGAGATACTGCCTCGAGAATCTGTATGAGACCTCAATTCAACATTTAAATCAGGATTTACTAATAGGTTACTCACCAGTTTAATCAATGATTCATTTTCGGACGGACGTATGGTATACTTATCAAAATCATACAGGATATCGTCAAAAACAATCGGTGTATCAAGATATAGTTTCTGAAGGGAAACAAAAACAGTGTCCAATTTCCTAATATCCAAAGCTTTGATTCCAAAATTAAGATAGCCTGACCCATAAACTTTTAGATTAATCAACGAATCAAGTCTATTTACATTAAAATTAGCAACTCCTAATCGATCAGTAATCAAATTTTGATTCAAGCTTGTAGCTTGTCTCTGGAACTCAACAGCTATGTTTTCCAAAGAAGCACCAGTTTCTTCATCAACAACCTTGACAAAAATATTTCGAATCAAATTATCAGGGATTTTAGAAATAAAGTAAATATCATCCATTCCCATTCCTCCATCTCGATCGGAAGACAAGAATTGAGTTCCTCCTAACTCACTATCAATAAAAAAGAAAAAATCATCTTTATTGGAGTTGAAAGGAACACCCATATTGATAGGTTGATCCCCTTCTACCTCCTGGAGTGAAATTTTATAAATGTCTAACCCACCTAAGCCCCCCAAACCATCAGAAGCGAAAAAAAGCGTGTCCTGTGATATAAAGGGACTTCTTTCTATACCAAAGGAATTAATTCTTTTTCCTAAATTCACAGGGGCCTTCCATTCATTAGACTTATATTCAGAGTAGTACAAATCAAGATTCCCAAAACCGCCGTAGAAATCCGCAGAAAAATATAATCTCTGAGATGTGGGATCCCAAAAAGGATCTGTTAAGAAGTTTTCAGGCAAAGAAGGTATTAATTCAATTTTCCCGGTGCTGTTATTTCTAAAATTTATTTTAGGAATTATTTCATTCCATTTACCAATCCTTGCTTTCTCTTTTTTAGGAGTATAGGTGTTAAACGAATAAGAACTATCCAAACTTATTGGTCCAAAATGAAGCTCACCACTAAATTCACTTGCAGCAGTTATTCCAATAACATCCATACTTAAAGTATCAAAATCTCCTTTAAACACTTGTAAGTAACCGTTCCCTGTCCATCCATATATTTTAGAATCCCAATTTCGATCCTTTTCTACAACGTTTGCACTCGTTCTATCCGAAATAAAGTATTTCTGACCTCTAAACTGAGTGTATGCAAATTCAGAAAATACCGTATTGACTGATTCCAGCGGCTTCAAAAGATACGATGAATTTAAATTTAGTAACTCTTTAGCCTGAAAAACAGATTTATTCAGCATTTGCCACTTGGGAGACGCTGTCTCGTTATCATCTAGATTTGCTAAATCAACAAGGGCTTCTTTAGCATCTTCAAACTTGGAGTTACCAATATATATTTCAGCTAAGTCATAGAAGTTACTTGTATTCATTTCACCGCCTTGCTTATACCATGTATACCAGTATTCAGCCTCTTTGAATTCTCTTTTTTTCAAATAGGATACGGCAAGCTTGTATGCCACCTCATTCGATGGATCATAATTAAAAGACTGCTTGTAACTAGTGATGGCCAAATCATATTCAAAAGTTTCAAAATGTTTATCAGCCTCAATTAATGCCTTTTTGGAAGTACCACAACTAGTAATAAAAATAATTCCAATAATACTAAAAACGATTCTTTTCATGTGTTTATAATTTGATTTTTAATGGCCACATGGAATCTTCGAAAGCCTTCCCCGAAGCTATCGGGACATACCTCTGTGTGTTGCTTAGGGTCATGCTCGATTTCATCTGGTTGTAATTTGATTTTTATAGGTCATATGGAATCTCGCAGCACTTAATCAATACAGTGTGTGACGTTGTCGTCATGCTCGATTTCATAGCTTCTAATTAAAAATAACGTGGAGATCTTAATCTGGATTGTTGAGAAATTAAAAGGAAACCCAGAGATATTTCATGAGATTCAGAGTTCCAAAAACCGCTCACCGGATAATCATATGAATAGCCCAATCGCAGATGCTCACCTAAGCGGATTTCCGTATTTAATATGAATGCAATACTTTTATCACCTTCCAAATCTTTTTGAAAAAAGTTGAAACTCCTCCTATGACCTAAGCCTAAACCAATAGACTCATCGTACATAAAAAATAGATTTAAATCCAGTCTTAGCTTTGCCTTAAATTCATACATTGTCATAATACTTGGCTTTATTAGAAGCCGATCGGTTACATCAATGATTCCACCTAGGGACAATGCATAAGACCTTTTTGGCGCGACTACTAAATCTACATTATCGATACTAAGGATATTTTCCAATGTCTGATCCACAGATACTCCCGCAAATAAATATTCTGAATAAAACAGTAAACCAATTCGAAGATCAGGATAGATTATGTTACCTAAGCCTAGGTTTAGTGTGGGATCATCAAGTATAGTTGGATCATATAATTCTGATTTCACCCTATAATTCACAAATCCCAAACCAGTACCAAAACTCAAATAGGAATCATACCCCACTTGCAGATGATAAGCCAGATTGGCATAAAGGGACTGCGTGCTCTGAAGTCCCAAGTTATCCGCCATAGCAACCATTCCTATCCCTACGCTTTGAGAATTCAACATAGCATCAGCCGCAACACCGAATGATTCAGGTGAGCCTTCAAGACCTACCCATTGCTTTCTATAAAAACTTTGTA
>JAFMBQ010000285.1 GCA_017858365.1 Algoriphagus sp.
CAGATAAAATGTATATCTCAAATATGATATGATGTTAAGCGGACACCTCTATCTGATAAATTAGATTAGTGATATTCCTAATATCCTGATCCCATTCTTCTGCTGTTTTCATGTTTCTTATTTTTTAAGGAAATATATTTTTCAATAGTATTTCAGATCAATTTCAAACTTGCTTTATTTCATTTTTCAAAAACTAGATAGGTAGCCATGATGATTAATTGATAATTTATTTTTACCCATTTTTAATATGTTTTAGAGTATTAAAACATAAAATTATTTAACGATTATTTCGCTCTTAAGATTGCAAATCCCTGGGTTTTTTACCTGGTGTAGGCTATTGCTTCTTTTTGGGGCCAAGAGTTAAGGGTTTCTCTAATCGTGACAGATGTTCCGGAGACTATTACCTCAATCTCATTTACTGACGAACTTCTTACAATGGTATTTTTGATTGCTTTGGTCCATTGTAATCTGAGAATCTGATTTTAATGTTCTTGGTATCCCCTTTAATTCCTAAGGTAATTCAGGACATTTTTAGTAGCTAGGCTTTGATAGGTCCAAGGAAATTTCTCCTCTAAAGTTACCCAACTAATAGCTGCTTTTACAGGTATCTAATTTTCAGGAATCGTCCAGTTAGAATTCAAAGCAATCAAAATTTCACTAGTAATTTCAGCATCGGTTCTCCACCACGATTTTGGAGATTTCACTTTATTTTTTTTGGCCAAAATTTTAGAGTCAATTACTCTTTTAGCTACTTTTTCGGCTTCCTGTTTCTTGGAAGGGCTATCAAAAATTTCCGTAATCGAAACCAAGCCATATGCTCTATGGAAGCTTCATTTGCTGGATGAATAGCTTTAATGTACTAAAATTTTTTGACTTAGGCTTGAGTTTAGTCGGATTAGAGCTACCGATTTAAGATGATTTAGGATTTCAGAAAATATTCCCATTTGGATGAACTGAACTTGAGCCAGATCAAAAAAAGGGGCAAATCACAACTATCCAAGGGTTTATAGCTTCCATTGGAAAAGTGTTTTATTCTTAAAGCCTATTAGGAGCTAATGTGATTAATTTGCTTGGTCAAATTCCTTAATCAAATGGTAGCTGAATCCAAGGATTTCCTGGAAGTTGTCCTTGCTGATTTTTTCATCGATGCCATGGAATCGGGTTATCGATTCCGAGTTGATACGCATCGGATAGAAGCGGTACACTTCCTCGGAGATTTCATAGAAGTAGCGTGAATCGGTCGCCCCTCCGAGCAAGCCGGGTACGACGATGGTTCCGGGGTATAGTCCTCGGATAGTTTTTTCCAGGATTTTATAGGATTCGGAATCTACGGTAGATACCTGAGGGGGATTAGTCAGGAAGCCTACAGGCTCTACCCGAACCTTATCGGAAACAGTACTTTCGATATGCGCCTGTACCGATTCGATGGTCTCGCCGGGAAGGATTCGGAAATTGATCGTCGCCTCTGCGACCGTAGGAATAACATTGTTTTTGACCCCGCCGTCGATAATCGTAGGAGCAGTGGTGGTATGCGCATTTAAGCCTTCCAAGAGTTGCTTTTTGAAAAGCCAGGGGTTGGAAAAAACGAGACGTGTGAAAAAGGGAAGTTCAGGTCCCATGTAGGCTAGCTGGGAGTCTATCGGCGGGACTAGTTTATAGGGTAGCTGGTTGTTTTCCAGGTCTACGATGGCTTGAGCGAGAATCCCGATCGTGTTTTCCCGGGGAGGAGCGGAACTATGTCCGCCAGTGGTCTCCACGATCAGTCGAAAGGAGGCGAAGCCCTTTTCTCCCAAATTGATAATCGCTACCGGAGCTGTGACGCCTGGAACCATATTTTCGGCAATATATCCTCCTTCATCCATGGTCATGGCTGCCTGCACGCCTTGGGACTTCAGGTGTTCTACAATTTTAGCAGCACCTTTTCCACCGCCGACTTCCTCGTCATGACCGGAGGCGATGTAGATGGTGCGGGTTGGCACATAGTTTTCGGAGAGGAGCTTTTCCACCGCTTCCAATACGGCGATCAAAGTACCCTTGTCATCCATGGTTCCGCGGCCGATGATATGCGTGTCGGTGATTTTCCCTTCAAAAGGCGCCGCTTCCCAGGCTTCTAAAGTGGGTTGGTCCACGGGCACCACATCCTGATGGGACATGAGAATGATTGGTTTTTTCGAAGGATCGGATCCTTCCCAGGTATAAAGCAAGCTGTAGGTGTTGATTTTTTCCAGGGAAAGGTGGGCATGCGTGAGCGGATACGTTTCCGCCAGAAATCGATGAAACCCAAAGAATGCTGCCGAATCCGGGATGGCATCCTCGCTAACTGAGATGGTCTGGTAAGTAATGGCTTTGGATAGGTTTTGGTAAACCTGATCCGAAAAAGTAATTTTTTCCAAGGGTTCGGCTTCGACTTGTTTGGAACTGAGCCGAAGGGTATTGAATAGTAGGATGGCCACTAGGACGACGAGAGCTAGGAGCAGACCAAGTAAGATTTTTTTCATGGGGTGGGGCTTTGGTAGGGTTTGGTTTTTGGGCAGTCTAAATATGATCCTGAATAGGGAGAAGGTAGATTATCTGGATTCAAATTAGCCCAAAAACTACAAAAAGGAAATTCATTAAAGTGCATTTGTCCCGAAAAATAAAGTTGGTCTGGTATAATGTCAGTTATGTCTACAGCTAGTCAGAGGCTAACTTTTGTCAGATACCAAATCTATTCTGGAGTTTTTGAAATTATCCGGTTTTGCCGTACGCTAGCGGAAGATTTTCAGCTCAATCATGGAGATTAGGAGGCCTACTTAGAAGTTCTTCCTCGCTTGATTTAAACTATCATAAACTACCGCAACCGAACCTGATTCATCTAAAATCCCTGCCATTTTCAAGGAGGTGATCACAGGTTCTTTGGCCATTCGTACCAAGGTCACATGGTCAAATGCCATGGAGTCTTTTTGGTTTTGAGAACCTCCAGTAGTTCCCAGCATGATGTAATCCCGGTCGTATCTTTTCCGATGAGAATAGGAATGAACATGTCCATTGAATACGGTGTAGGGCCGATCTACCAAAAGTGCTTCCAATCGCTTTAACCCTTTATTATCCTCATGCATCCACAGCGGTTTGTGCATGAGCAGAAAAGTCCATTTTACATCTGGGTACTTTTCAAGCACAGCTTTGTAGTATTCAAATTGATCATCACTCATTCCTCCAAGACTTCGCTCAGCCATCTTAAAATAGTCTGATTCTTCATAGACGCCTTCAATCTCGCCATTCAGAATTTGTAAGGCTTTCGCTCTGGCTTGGTAGATTTCGAGCATACGTTGTTCCTCGTAATCCTCCGAGTCTAGCATCAGAAACAGCACGTTTTCATACACAAAATGATAGTAGCGACGTCCAAATCGATTTTCCCAAAACTTGCGCATGACAGGATTGGTCAGATCATGATTTCCACCAAGATGGAAAAAGGGCATATTCAGATGTGAAGTTCGCCCATCAAAGGAATTCCACTCCTTTTCCAGTTGGAGAGGGTCCTCTGTACCTCCCTCGATCAGATCACCCACGCTCAGCACAAAGGTTGGATCCAAGCGATTTAATTGGCCTACGGCAGTGCCATAGATATTTGGACGCTCTCCACCGGTAAGGTCAGAAATAATGGCAAAGGTGAAATCCTCTTCCTCTAGTTCAAATGTTTCACTGGTCCAGGGCGTAGGTCCGCTAGTTATATCATGCTCAAAAAGTGGTTTTTGCTCGGTAGGAGCCTTGCAGGCAAAAGCAAAGAGACAAAGTATTAGGAAGAATTGTTGTGATTTCATCTGAGAGTGTTTTTTAGCATTTTGTAGATCCAACTCTACTTTCACTAATCTAACCATATAAACCTCCAAGTGTAACTATAATCAAGTGTTGAGATAAAATAGTGTTTTTAATTTCAAGAGGTTAGGCTAGCTCCATTAGCTATGTCTTCATTAAGTCCCAACAGATCAGGTTATTTATCTCGGTTCTGAATCTTCAGTCAATTAATTCTCCACGAAGCCATCTGTGAATGGCCTACAACTTAGTTAATGATAAGGTTTCCGTACCGATTCTCCTGTTCGGATTTGGCAATGGTTTTAACCTTCTTGATTTGATTAATTTCTTAGAAAAGTTTTATCAACAAAAAGCCCAATCAAGTCTGATCGGGCTTTAGGAAATTTTTATATCCTGATTATCTCTAATTGGCGTTTGATTATTCAATTACATACATTGGGTTAACAGGTAGGAATTAATCCCATTTCAGGTAGTTCCGCCAGTTATGTTGTTCTTTAAATCCCAGGACTTCCCGGATTTTTCGGTTTGAAAACAAGGCCTCATGCTCCTCCAATTCCCGGGAAATTGGCACGCCTGGGAAAAAAGTTTCAGCTAATTCTTTACTTGGGATAATCGCCCCATTGTGATCATTTCCTGCATTGAAAACCTGATAGCCAAGGCCATCCTTTTGCAAACATAAATCCACAATCTGACCCAGATCTCGGGCATCAATGTAACAGAACGCATTCCTGCGGCGTACTTCGGGGTTTTTGAAATAAGACGGAAAGAGTTCGGCGTATTCATGAGGCTCTATCACATTTCCGATCCGAAGCGCATAAATATCAACGCCTGTTCGGCGCTGGAAACTTCGTGCCGTTTGCTCATTTACCACCTTCGATAGCCCATAGCTATCCATGGGATCCACATCATAATCCTCCTCCAGTGGCAGTACTTTTGGATCGGTTTTGCCATCCGAAAAACAGATGCCGTAGGTGGTCTCCGACGAAGCAATAATAATCTTCTTAATTCCAAGCTTGACCGCCGCATCAATCACATTATAAGTGCCGATGGTGTTGACCCGAAACGTTTCATTATCAGGGTTGATCAGGATTCTAGCGACAGCAGCAAAATGTACTACCGCATCAAATTTTGGCACGCCATTACCCGGTTCCATCTCGTCAAACCCAGCATACGAACTCATGGCATTAAACATCTGTCCGGAATCCGTAATATCAGCGATCAAATTATCCACTCCGGGATGATCTAGCGGCTTCAGATCTACATTCATCACTCGATGTCCTTGGTCGAGAAGATATGGGATCACGTGCTTTCCTGCTTTTCCCGATCCGCCTGTAAACAATATTCTCATTTTTTAGGTGTTTTTTTGAGTTACTACTGATTTTTTGTTCGAGAACGGCTTACCTGTTTCTTGCCTTTTTCCTGTCTCGTTCACATGAGTGAGTCCAAATTTAGGAATAATTGAATACCATATTTTTTGACATTGAATGGGTAATGCATTCGGTGGTATCCCTGAAATGATTTATCATATAGTTTGTCAAGAAAGATAACTATTCTGTTGTAGGCAAGTTTTTCAAAAGTTGACCAAGCTTAGCCAGTACTAATCCTGGCTGTTGTGCATTCGGTTTTAGAGAACTCTATTTTCGTTTATTTAATTGTTGAATTATAATTTTTCCTTACGTTTTTTTACACTGGAGCAAAACGTCTCACTTTCATCACTATAGTTTATTTATCTGTGATGATCTCAACTAGAGCTTGCCCCCAAAAACACTCCGGACAGGTTATTTTTCGCAAAAAAAAGCCCAATCAAATGGACTAGCCCCCAAAAGTTGGACGGTTTAAGAAAGATTTAAATTTAGTGAAAGAGCTCGGTATTGTACCGGGCTCTTTCCGTTTAGTTTGGATTTGATTCGATGATGGTTGTAATAATGGATCAGTCTGAAAACTTGGGGGATTTGAGTGAATCGATTTTCTTTGTTTAAAAA
>JAFMBQ010000286.1 GCA_017858365.1 Algoriphagus sp.
AGATTCACTAGACTTGCTGGCTGAAGAAAACAAGCCTGATAGCTCAAAACTAATCGTTGAAAATCCAGATGCAAGATCCCTTACGGTGAAAGCAGATACGCTGATAGGTAAATCTACCACATTGTCGGTCAGCAGTATACCTGCAAGAAGCGATTCGTTATTCAAAAAGAAACTGCTTAGGGCAGATCGGCAAGCTGCCATTATTGATTCTTCTAAAGAAGATTCCAGCAGAAATGATGGTCCTGGTGAAGTGGTTAACAAAATCACTCGTACAGAGCCACTAAGTTTAGCTGAGAAATTTGTTATTGATTCGCTGATCAATGAAAGAGGCTATATGAGCAATGCGCTGACGATGGCTTTGAATAATTCTCGAAATTTGAAAAACACATTTGATGTAAAAAAACTTCAAATTGAAAATCACGATCGGGAATATCGGCGTTACGAGATCGCTTGGTTTCAAAAATATACCCAAGCCATCGCTTGTTTTGTGATGTTTATGATCGGAGCTCCTCTTGGAGCTATTATTAAAAAAGGTGGCTTAGGTATGCCTGTCTTGATCTCAATCATATTCTTCATCTTATATTATATGCTCACTATCTCTGGTGAGAAATGGGCTAAAGAAGGAGTGGTGGATACTTTATTCGGGACAGCTTTTTCAAACCTATGCCTAATTCCTTTTGGCTTGTTTTTTTTGAGGCAGGCCAGAAAAGATGCCCGATTATTTGAACCGGATTTTTATGTTGAATTCTGGAGAAAGCTGCAAAAAAAAATCAAAGTATTAAATCCTAAATCAGTCTGATATTTTATTTTAAGGATTTAAGCCTTACTTTTGTGTTTATTAAAATTAAATTAGCTAAACATGTATTTAACATCAGAGAAAAAACAAGAGTTGTTTCAAAATCATGGACGGTTAAAATCTGCTAACGACACAGGATCTCCTGAGTCACAGATTGCCCTCTTTACTCACAGAATCAAGCATTTGACGGAGCATTTGAAATCAAATAAGAAGGATCACTCCACAAGACTTGGTTTGTTGAAGCTCGTAGGTAAAAGAAGAAGCCTACTTGATTACCTCCATAAAAGAGAGATCGAGCGATATCGTTCAATCATCGCTGAACTAGGAATCAGGAAATAACCACTGAGTAAGGTTCTCGATCAAGAGAACCTTACTTTTTTCTTTTTAAAGGTTTCCGTCCACTTTTACACACTACACGCTTTATCACTAACACGTATTTATGTTACCAAACTTAATAAGCAAGACCATCACCCTTGAAGATGGCAGAGAAATTATAATAGAAACTGGTGCTTTGGCCAAGCAAGCAGATGGTTCTGTCGTTGTGAAGATGGGAAAAGCCATGATATTGGCAACTGTAGTCTCTAAGAAAGATGCTGCAGAAGGAGTTGATTTTTTACCGATGTCGGTAGATTACCAAGAGAAATTTGCTTCATCAGGTAAAATTCCTGGTGGATTTTTAAAACGAGAAGGAAGATTATCAGATTATGAAATTTTGATAAGCCGAATCGTAGATAGAGCTATTCGCCCAATTTTCCCTGATGATTATCATGCAGATACCCAAATCGCAATTACACTACTTAGTGGCGACGAAGAAGTGCTGCCAGATGCATTAGCTGGATTAGCGGCATCAGCTGCTTTAGCGGTTTCAGATATTCCTTTTAACGGTCCAATCTCAGAAGTTCGAGTAGCTAAAATTGATGGCAAGCTGAAAATCAACCCAACTCCGATGGAATTGGAAAAAGCTTCCCTTGAGTTTATGGTTGCGGGTTCCCTAGACTTCATCTTGATGGTAGAAGGTGAAGCAAATGAGATTCAGGAAGAAGAGATGTTGGAAGCCATGCAGTTTGGCCATGACGAAATCAAAAGACATTGCCAGGCTCAGATTGAGTTGACCAAATTGGTTGGTAAAGAAGTCAAAAGAGTATATAATCATGAAAAATCGGATCCTGCACTTTTTGATAAAATGAGAGCTGATGTTTATGAGAAGCTTTATGGCGCAGTAAGCAAGCAAATTGCGAACAAAACCGAAAGATCTGCTTTGACTAAAGAAATCAAAGAAGCATTTGTAGCAAGCTTGGGAGAAGATCATGGTTTTGAATCAAGTCTTATCGGGCCTTATTTTAGCAAAATCCATAAAGAGGCTGCTAGAAACCTTACGCTTAATGAGAAGAAAAGATTAGATGGTAGAAAACTTGACGAAGTAAGACCTATTTGGTCAGTTGCCGATTACCTTCCGTCAGCCCACGGTTCTGCATTGTTTACACGTGGAGAAACGCAAGCACTTACTACTTGTACATTGGGTACCAAGATGGACGAAATGATGGTGGATGGCGCTACCATTTCAGGATATAATAAATTCTACCTTCATTACAATTTTCCAGCCTTTTCTACTGGGGAAGTAAAACCAAACAGAGGTCCAGGAAGAAGAGAAGTTGGTCATGGTAATTTAGCCATGAGAGCTTTGAAGAAAGTGCTTCCTCCAGTTGCAGAGAATCCTTACACTATCCGAATCGTTTCTGATATTTTAGAATCTAACGGTTCATCCTCAATGGCCACAGTTTGTGCTGGCTCATTGGCTTTAATGGATGCGGGTATTCAAATTACATCTCCAGTAACAGGAATTGCTATGGGAATGATTTCTGATGCGAAGACTGGGAAATATTCAATTCTTTCCGATATTCTTGGTGACGAGGATCATCTAGGAGATATGGATTTTAAAGTTACTGGAACTGCCAAAGGAATCACTGCTTGCCAGATGGATCTTAAAGTTGAAGGTTTGGATTACTCTGTATTGAAAGAAGCTTTACATCAAGCGAAAGCAGGAAGACTTCATATTTTGGATGAAATCAATAAAACTCTTTCAGTCCCTAGAGCAGAATTGAAGCCGCATACTCCAAGATCTTTCATCATGATGATTCCTAAAGAGTTGATTGGTGCAGTAATCGGACCCGGAGGAAAAGTAATCCAGGAAATTCAAAAAGACACTGGAGCGACTATCGTAATAGAAGAGGTTGACAATCAGGGTAAAATTAATATTTTCTCTGCGAATCAAGATAAACTGAATGCGGCACTTGCACGTATTAAAGCAATTGTGGCTCAGCCTGAAATAGGAGAGACTTACACTGGAAAAGTGAAAAACATTCAACCTTTTGGAGCCTTCGTGGAATTTATGCCGGGCAAAGATGGTTTACTTCATATCTCTGAGATAAAGTGGGAGCGATTAGAGACCATGGATGGTGTACTGGAGCCAGGAGAAGAGATAATGGTTAAATTAATCGATGTAGATCAACGAACTGGAAAATTCAAGCTTTCTAGAAAAGCTCTTTTACCAAAACCGGAAAAACCAGCTTCTAGTCCACAAGGATAATTATCGAAAGTTTAATCGGAGTAATGTTTAATTGAATTTCACAAATCATATACCTGAATGAGGCAGCTAAAAATTAGCAAACAGATTACCAATAGAGAAAGTCAATCTCTGGATAAATACCTTCAAGAAATTGGTAAGGTAGACCTGTTGACGGCAGATGAAGAGGTAGTATTGGCAAAAAGAATTAGAGAGGGCGATCAACTTGCGCTCGAAAAACTCACAAAAGCCAACTTACGATTTGTCGTTTCGGTAGCAAAGCAGTACCAAAACCAAGGACTTTCATTAGGTGATTTGATCAATGAAGGAAATTTGGGTTTGATCAAGGCTGCTCAGCGATTTGATGAGACTAGAGGTTTCAAATTCATTTCATACGCAGTTTGGTGGATTAGACAGTCTATTCTTCAAGCATTGGCAGAACAATCCCGAATTGTGCGTTTGCCGCTAAATAGAGTTGGTTCACTGAATAAAATCAGTAAAACCTTTAGTGAATTAGAGCAGAAGTTTGAGCGTGAGCCTTCTCCGGAAGAACTTGCCGAAGTGTTAGAAATCACTGCAAACGAAGTCGTGGACACTATGAAGATTTCTGGTCGTCACGTCTCCATGGATGCACCATTTGTGCAGGGTGAAGAGAATAGCTTATTAGATGTACTTGAAAACGATGGAGATGAAAAGCCTGATGATGGCTTGATGAAGGATTCCCTTCGTAAAGAAGTACAGCGTGCTTTATCTACATTAACTCAGCGAGAAGCAGACGTGATAACCTTATATTTTGGATTGAATGGTGAGCATGCCATGACCCTCGAAGAGATTGGTGAGAAATTCAATTTGACGAGAGAGCGTGTCCGCCAAATCAAGGAGAAAGCAATTAGACGATTAAGACATACCTCAAGGAGTAAGACCCTAAAGCCTTACCTTGGATAGTAAGAACAAAAAAAGGGGGTTTTTTTAACCCCCTTTTTTAATTTATACCAAATCCTTCTTAAATCAGCCCTAACCCTCAATTTGGGATTTTTAACAATTCACAGTTTTGAGGAGGCTTTAGAATTAACAAAATTTGCCAGATTTTAATAATCAATCAATGAGTCAAGAAAACGAACATGTTAAGGTTTTGATCATCGGTTCTGGACCTGCAGGATATACAGCTGCTATTTATGCTTCTCGAGCTGGATTATCTCCAGTTCTTTATACAGGAGGGCAACCTGGTGGTCAGCTTACGATTACAAATGATGTGGAAAATTATCCAGGCTACCCTGATGGAGTGATGGGCCCTGAGATGATGGAAGATTTCAGAAAGCAAGCAGAGCGGTTTGGAACTCAGGTTCGATACGGATTGGCTACAAAAGTGGACTTTTCAAAAAGACCCTATCATGTAGAAATTGACGAGCAAAAAACTATTCTAGCTGATACGGTTTTGATTTCAACAGGAGCCTCTGCCAAATGGCTAGGTATAGAGAGCGAAGCTAGACTTAATGGTAAAGGAGTTTCTGCTTGCGCAGTTTGTGACGGGTTTTTCTTTAAAGGACAGGAAGTTGCAATTGTTGGAGCAGGAGATACTGCTTGTGAAGAAGCTTCCTACCTATCTAATATTTGTAGTAAAGTTTACATGATCGTCAGGAAAGATGAGATGCGTGCATCTCAAATCATGCAAAATAGAGTAATAAAAAACCCGAAGATTGAAATTCTTTGGAACACCGAAACTGATGAGATTCTGGGAGAAGAGGAAGTAGAAGGGGTGAGGCTTTTTAACAATAAAACTGGGGAAAAATCAGACCTGGCAATTTCTGGCTTCTTTGTTGCTATTGGTCACGAACCAAACACCGGAATATTCAAGGATTTTATCCACATGGATGAATCAGGATATATCAAAACAATTCCTGGAAGTACTAAAACTAATGTTGAGGGCGTTTTTGCTTGTGGTGATGCGCAGGATCATATTTACAGACAGGCCGTCACAGCAGCAGGGACCGGTTGCATGGCAGCATTAGACGCCGAGCGATTTCTGGCGGAATTTGAGAATCATTAAATATAATAAATGAGGTATTTCTTTATAATCTTCTTCTTAGGTGCTTTTTTGAGCATTGGTTTGTCAGAAACCAATGCTCAAATTTTTCCTAAGATTATAAAGAAAAACACAAGCCCTCCTTCAGGTGCAAGTCAAGAGCGAAAGACCATAGAGCTCAGAGGCTTTGATCAAAGTACCTATCTTAAAACTCTTTCATCAGTAACCGATTCCATTATTTTTGAAAATAATGTAAATCTTGGCCGAGTTCGCTCCATAGTGAGTGAAGATAGGCCGATTATGATTTGGGCACCTACCAATCAATTGGTCAAAATATCTGAACAAATTCTCATTGATAGTATCTGGGTG
>JAFMBQ010000287.1 GCA_017858365.1 Algoriphagus sp.
CTTGCTTCTCACGCTCTAAAACTTGAAGACCGACTAAGGCGGCACCTAAGTCACCGGTCACACAAAGAATATCATTGGCTTTAGCACCAGATCGATAAGTGATCTCTTCTTTTTTGGCCTCACCTATAGCAGTTACCGAAATCACTAAGCCTGATCTCGAGGCAGTCGTATCTCCACCAACTAGATCAACTCCATAATGATCACATGCTGCATAAATCCCTTCATAAAGTGCTTCCACCGCCTCTAACGAAAAGCGGTTTGAGAGTGCAATACTGACAGTAATTTGTTTTGGAATTGCATTCATCGCTGCGATATCGGACACATTAACTGCTACTGCCTTAAAGCCCAAATGAGGTAATGGTGCATACGAAAGATCGAAATGAACGCCTTCCATAAGCAGATCTGTAGTGACTACTTTCACATGATCTCCAGCATCAATCACAGCAGCATCGTCACCGATTCCTGTGATGGTGGATGCATTCCTGATAATTACTTTTTCATTCAAATGATCAATTAGGCCAAATTCACCTAAGTCACTGATTTCTGTTCTTTTTTCTGACATGTCTTGATTTATGATTTAAGAAATCGATTTACGAGATCGCACCTAGGACAAACAATAATTATGTGCTTGGCTCTTTCGACTTTGTAACTTTAAAACTTCTCCTGGCACAATTCTACCAAAACCCCATTTGTACTCCTCGGATGTAAAAATACCACTAATTTATTGTCTGCACCTGCTTTTGGAGTTTCATTGAGAATTTCAAAACCTGCCTCTTTTAATCTGGCAACCTCAGCTAATATATCCTCCACCGCAAATGCGATATGATGAACCCCCCCTGACTTTCGATCAATGTATTTTGCGATAGGTGAGTCAGAGCGTGTAGCCTGAAGTAATTCTACTTTGGTCTCTCCTACCTGAAAAAAGGAAGTTTCTACGCCTTCCCCTTCCACTTTTTCAGTCTTGAAATGTGCTTTCCCCAACAAGTTCTTGAAAAGCTCATTCGATTTTTCAAGATCTGCTACAGCAATACCGATATGTTCAATCTTCTTCATTTTTAAAATTCTTATATTTGAACTGAATCATTTCAGCAGACAAGCTGTTTTGACACTAATTGAAAATAGAATTTAAAGATACAAAGATATGATTATCGTTTCCGACAAAGCTAAAGCGCGAATTTTGGAGCTCAAGAAAGAAGAAGGCAGAACCGAAAATGAAAATATTCGGGTGTCTGTAAAAGGCGGTGGATGTTCAGGCTTAATGTATGATCTAGGTTTTGACGGAGCTCAAGTCGACTCGGACCATGTATTCGAAGATAAAGGCGTGAAGATCCTAGTTGACCGCAAAAGCCTACTTTATTTGGCTGGAACCACATTAGAATTCACCGATGGATTGAATGGCAAAGGATTTCAATTCGTTAATCCAAATGCAAATCGAACCTGTGGTTGTGGAGAAAGCTTTTCAGTTTAATTCCATTTATAGATCTCTTGACAAAGGACAGCTTTTGAAGCTGTCCTTTTTTTATGAATAATTTTAGCAGCAAGAGCACAGCGTTTTGAAAATGTGGATTGAATCAAGAATCTTAACTTTTTGCTCCAGTATGGCTATGGCAATTAGTACCGGAAACGAATTTCATTGAGAAGATCACAAATTCAACCTTCATCAATCACTTTTATTTGAAGGGTTTCTCCTATTTAACCTTCAATCCTTACCTTTGCCCACATCAAAATAACAAACCCAAATTCATGGAAGATCAAATCAAGAAAATTCAACTCAATGACCTACACACTGCCCTAGGTGGTAAAATGGTGCCATTTGCAGGATTTAATATGCCAGTTCGATACAGCTCTGATAATGAGGAACATCTTTGTGTGCGAAACGGAGTTGGAGTATTTGATGTATCTCACATGGGTGAATTTATGGTAGAAGGCCCAGAGGCATTGAACCTGATTCAAAAGGTAACTTCAAATGATGCTTCAAAATTAGTTGAAGGCCAAGCGCAGTATTCTTGCTTCCCAAATGAAACTGGAGGAATCGTAGATGATTTGATCGTTTATAAGTTTGCAGAAGAGAAATACATGCTGGTTGTCAATGCTTCTAACATCGATAAAGATTGGAACTGGGTCAATCAGCACAATACAATGAGCGCTCATTTGACAAATATTTCGGACGAGTTGGCACTTTTTGCTGTGCAAGGTCCAAAGGCGATCGAAGCGGTACAATCCCTTACTCCAGTCAATCTTTCCGAAGTGAAATTCTATCATTTTACTGTAGGAGAATTTGCAGGAAAAAAGGATGTAATCATTTCAGGAACTGGATATACCGGATCTGGAGGATTTGAGATCTATGTGAAAAATGAGGATGCGGAGGAAGTTTGGAATGCCATCTTCGCTGCAGGAAAAGACTTTGATATTAAACCAATCGGTCTTGGTGCCAGAGATACTCTCCGAATGGAAATGGGTTATTGCCTTTATGGAAATGACATCACCGATACGACTTCTCCTATTGAAGCAGGACTGGGATGGATCACCAAATTCACCAAAGATTTCACCAACTCAGAAGCTCTAAAAGCACAAAAAGAAGCTGGGGTGACCCGTAAGCTAGTTGGTTTTGTGATGCAAGAAAGAGGGATTCCTCGTGGACACTACCCTATCGTGGATGCAGCCGGTGAATTAATCGGAGAAGTCACTTCAGGTACGCAATCTCCGAGCATGGGAGTTGGTATCGGAATGGGCTATGTAAAAACTGAATTTGCTAAGCCTGGAACGGAGATATTCATACAAGTTCGGAATAAGAACCTCAAAGCTCAGGTAGAGAAATTACCGCTATTGAAAGCATGAACAAAGTAGAAATCTGCTTCAGTCCTGAGCTGATTCATCTTCATTCCCTTGAAAATAAAATTGTGGTGGTAGTCGATATCTTTCGAGCTACCTCCACGATGATTGCGGCCTTGGCCAATGGAATAACTGAGATCAAAACCTTTGCTGATCTGGAAGAATGCAGACAAATGTCTGGAGAAGGCTATTTGATTGCTGGAGAACGAAATGGATTGACCGCAGAAGGTTTCGAATTGGGAAATTCTCCCATCGCCTATTTAAATGATGCATACAGTGGTCAAAAGCTTGCGATGACCACCACCAATGGCACGCTAGCTATTTCTAAATCTTCCGAAGCGGATGAAGTCCTAATTGGAGCTTTCCCAAATCTTTCTGCTACAGTTTCCTACCTACAAACCAAAAATCAAGATGTCTTGATCCACTGCGCAGGTTGGAAAGGCATGTTCAATTTGGAAGACTCACTATTTGCAGGAGCTTTAGCTAAAAGCTTGGAGTCTACACATGAGGCCACGGAAGATGGAGCTATAGCGATGAAGGCACTTTTTGAAAAAGAAGGTTATGACTTGAAAGGTTTTCTTTCACAAGCTTCCCATGCCAAGCGACTTCAAAATCACAATATAGAGGCGGATATTGATTTTTGTTTGACTTTGGATCTCTATTATTTCGTGGTAAAACTTTCTTCAAAACAAACTTTAATTAAATTTTGAGTTTGAACTTTATTTTCATTTCTTTCTAGTCAATATGAATTGTTTTTCAAAACTGATTTTGCTCTTTTTAGCATTATCAACATATAGCTGTTCCACAAAAATGAGAAAAAGTGTATTCCTGGTAGGTTCCGAGGTGGTTTTCAATGGTGATGATCAATCCTTGCGGTTTTTAGAAACCCAAACCGTAGAAGAAAACGTTGCTTTAGAAAATGTCAATGGACTAGAGTTGGTTTTTGAACAAAATAAATTGGTGAAGAAATACCAGTTGATGTACGGAGAACGGTATGAACTAGAGTTAGAAGAGGAAGAAATTGAATTTGAGTTACCCATCGATCCAATTGCGCATCCTGTATTCTTAATTAAAGAAAGCATTCCTAAAACCGATAGCTATTTAGGAGGAGAAACTCCATCGCAATTTAATTTGCCCAAATTTGACTCAAAACCATCTTTCCAATTTTTAGGGATTTTATCAAATAAAACAGAAGGATTTGAATGGCTTCCGTTTGATATTCACCTTACCGCTCCTCTTTTTGGACATTTTGATCCACTCTATTTAGATTATTCCGACCCACTTTCTCCCAAGGTCATCAATGAAGAACATTATTTAAGTTCTGATTATGAAGATGAATTTGTAAAGCATGATTCTGATTTGGTATATGAAAAGGCTTTTATTACCACTCAGCCTAGTGATGAGATTCCAGAGTTTGAGGAAAATATTGGAATAGCAGGAGTCCCGGTTTGGATTCAGAATCCAGCTATCCCGGTTTGCCCCATTTCAGGTAGAACAATGAAATTTGTATGTCAATTAAATTATGGATTAGATATCCCTTTAAAGTCCAGCAGCTTTAGCACTGAAAGTGGTGGAGCATACATCGAAAAAATGAATTTTGGGATTGATGGAGATCTTTACCTATTTATCGAACCAGAGACTAAGGTGGTCTGTGTGATCATTCAACATAGTTAAAAAATATTGAACTAGAGTCAGTATAAAAATCGAAATATCGAGGCAGATATTGATTTTTGTTTGACACTTGATCTTTTCTCCATCGTAGGCAAAATGGAAAATGGCGTATTAAAGGGTCTTGAAATTTAAAAAATACTCCATGAAGTGACTTTTGTCATGGATAAGATTTAGAATTGACCTTATTATTGTTTGAAATTAAATTCAAATCCAATGATCCAGAAACATCAATTAACCGAAGAATTTCCAGAGCACGCAGACCGAATCCACGAATTGAAAGAGAAGAACTCGCATTTCAAAAAATTATTTGACGAATACGATGATCTCGATCATGAAGTCTATCGCATTGAAACTAATTCAGAAGCGGCTTCGGATGAAACACTAAATAAATTGCGAATAGAGCGGGTAAAACTGAAGGATGAGCTTTATCAGCTGATTCAAACCTTATAATTCAATAGCCTGAGAAAACTCTCAGGCTATTTCTTTTTAGCTTATCGTCATTTAACTACCGATCCGAATAGCAAGCATTTTTCTTCTAGAAATTCTTTTCATTGCTTCATTAAGATTAGCGGCCGCTTGAATAGCTAGTAATTTAAATCCAAAAAAGTCCAAGCTTAAAATTCGGGATATTAACGTATTATCATTTTGATGACTTAGTTCTTTTTCAGAGGTCTCAATTCCACTTTTCTGAAAAATATCTCCGCGCCCTCAGATTGAATTTGAATGCGCCCTTTATTTGGTTTCACGTTGGAAGCATGATTTACCAATATTCCATTCAGGAAAATCGCGATTTCATCTCCCTCAACTACACATTCCACTTTATTCCACTCACCCACCGGTTTCTCCACATCCTGAGAACCACGGAAATCAATCACATCTTTCCAGTTTGGGTCACGACCATACCAATTAATCCTGCCAGAGTTGATAGTTGCAAGTTCCCCGTCGGATTGAAAAATAAATGAACTGCCCTGCTTTTCCTGAGCTACCGGACTTGTAATGCTGAAATCTTTGCTTCCATCTCCTACTACAATAAAATCGCCGGTTCCGCCTTCTATCACCTGACATTCGATTGAGTACATCCAGATTCCATCAGAAGCACCATCCTCTCTCACAGAATGCAAGAGAATTCCAGAATCTCGGGCATTTTCCAATCTGGGAGCAAAGGTTTGCCCACCCCATTTGAACTCAACGAGAAGCCGATAATTCTCAAATTCCTCATTGGA
>JAFMBQ010000013.1 GCA_017858365.1 Algoriphagus sp.
CGCCAAGTATGCTCGCTTACACCTAGGGGAATCTGCAATAGAGGCAAAGCAGGCAGGGCAGGCGATTTCAGCTTTGAAGCCGATTACACTGGATTCTTGGGGAAAGTCTGAAGAAGCAAAGTACTTGCTAGCACTGGCATATTTTCAAAATAATCAAAAAACAGAAGCACTTCGAGTAATCAAAATGATTGATCGAGAAGAGTTGAAAACGCTTTCTGCAAATGTTAGCTATGAATACTTGAGAACTGAGAGCCCGAATTTCATGGTTACAAATCTTCAGGAATTCAAATCAAATCCAGGTTATACTGCCGCAATGAAGGTGGTGCTAGAAGGGAAGACCATTCTCTCAGCAACTGAACGTGCGGCCTATTATGAACTCAAAGGACTGGGTGAATCGAGTCAAAATAAAGTTGCCAACGATGTTTTGGATATCGCAGTGATTTTGCCATTTACCAATGGATCAAATGCTTCCATTTCCAGCTCAGACTTTGTTTTTGAATTATATCAGGGGATTGAATTTGCCAGCAAGCAATTAGCCAATCAAAGGGTTAAAATCAATTTGAATACATTTAACTCTCAGCGTGATTTAGCCCAACTTGAGCTACTGTTGGCAGATCCGGTGGTTGGGAATGCAGATGTGATTATTGGCCCGATTTATCCAGAAGAAAGCGATATGGTCAGTGTGTTTGCGGAGCAAATAAAAATCCCGTTTATTCATCCCCTTTCAAATCTTGGAGAGCGATTTGAGGAATCCAATTATAGTTACTTATTCCGTCCCGCCATAGCGTCTCTAGCCCAAGGGATTATCAAAGGACTCAAAAGCCAGAAATGGGGCACTCGAGTTGCTATTGGATATTCGGTTAGCTCGCGAGATGAAAAACTTGCAGCAATCTTGACTCAAGAATTACCTAAAGCTGGCTTTCAAATAGTGCAGAGTAAGGTGGTCAATAGTCGGAATGTTTCTGAGTTTTTGCAAGGTCTTGGAATCCGAACTGGAAATCTTTCCTCCTCCTTAAAGACTGATCAAATCATTTTGCTTACGGATGATCCAACCATAGCTCAGCCAACTTTTGGGCTTTTGGAATCAGTATCGACCTCTATTCCCACACTAGTTCTTGATTCTTGGCTTACCTTCAATTTTGCGAATTATGAAATGTTGGAGTTCCCTAATTTTTATTTTATCGGAAATAATACCGTGAATTTTGACTCAGAGGCTACCATAAAATTTAAAAAAGATTTTTACGAATCATACAAGATCAATCCAAACATGAACCATTACTTAGGGTTTGAATTGGTCAATTGGCTGTCTTCCAATATGTCATACACGAAAGGATTTGACCTGAGAAGAAATCTTAACCAGAGTCCTTATCAAAAGGGACAACTTACTTGGGGATTTAATTTCCAAAAAAGTAACAATAACCAATACGTTCCTGTTTTCAAATTAGAAGCAGGTGAATTGAAACCATTAAATTAATCCATGATTATTTCTGAAAGCAAGCGCCTTTTCGAAAAGGCTCAAAACTTTATTCCAGGTGGAGTGAATTCACCGGTACGAGCATTTCGTGCCGTTGGAGGGGATCCATTATTTATAAAAAAAGCCGATGGGGCATTTATCTACGATGAAGATGATAACGCTTACATCGAACTAATCAACAGCTGGGGGCCTATGATCCTTGGTCATAATCACCCTTTGATTCGGGAGGCTGTGATCAAAGCAATGGAAAATGGGACTTCATTCGGTGCGCCTACAGCGAGAGAAGTAGAGATCGCTGAGCTCATCGTGTCTATGGTCCCTTCCGTAGAAAAGGTCAGGATGGTAAATTCGGGCACTGAAGCCACCATGTCCGCCATTCGAGTAGCACGTGGCTACACCGGACGAGATAAGTTTATCAAAATGGAAGGTCACTATCATGGACATGGTGATTCATTCTTGATTGCAGCAGGATCTGGCGCTATGACGATGGGGAATCCTGATTCACCGGGGGTAACAAAAGGAACAGCGAAAGACACCCTTTTAGCTCCTTATAATAACTTGGAGGCTATTGAGAAATTGATATCGGCCAACAAAGGAGAGATTGCAGCTTTGATCTTGGAGCCTGTTCCAGGTAATATGGGGCTTTGCTTGCCAATGCCGGGCTATCTTCAAGGCTTGAGAGATATTTGTACTCGAGAGGGAATAATATTGATCTTTGACGAGGTGATGACTGGATTCCGTCTTGCAAAAGGTGGAGCTCAAGAGCTATTTGGAGTGACTCCAGATATGACCACTTTAGGGAAAATTATCGGTGGAGGTATGCCGGTAGGAGCCTATGGTGGCAAAAAAGAAATCATGGATTTTGTTTCTCCAGTTGGACCGGTTTATCAAGGAGGAACACTCTCTGGAAATCCAATCGCGATGGCTGCAGGGTTAGGAATGCTTCATTACTTAAATGATCATCCAGAAGTCTATACTCGTCTTAATGAAATTGGGATGCAACTCTCCAGCGGATTTGCTTCAATTAATCAGAAACTTGGGGTAGACTATACGATCAATCAACTCGGAAGTATGTATTCCTTATTTTTCACATCAGGAAATGTCACTGATTTTGATTCTGCGAAAATGTCTGATACGGCATTATTTGGGAAATATTTCCAAGCGATGCTTAGAAGAGGGGTGTATTTGGGACCAAGTCAGTTTGAGAGTTTATTTCTTTCTATCGCCCTGACAGATGAAATCATCGAACGAATTTTGAATGCGCACGAGGAAAGCATAAAGGAGATTTTAGGATAAAGAAGACTATGTCAGTAAAAGTATACGGGATTAAGAATTGCAATACGATGAAGAAAGCTTTTGACTTCCTTCAGGAAAAGGGAGTCCCTTTTGAGTTTTTCGATTACAAAAAGCAAAAGCCAACGGCGGAGTTATTACAAGGGTTTTTAGAAAAAACGGAGTTAAGTAAGCTAGTGAATAAGCAAGGGACTACGTTTAGAAAAATGTCTGATGCCCAAAAAGAGGCTTTGGAGAATCAAAAAAGCGCTATTCCTATCCTAATTGAGAACTCGAGTATGATCAAAAGGCCAGTTATCGTCTATGGTGATGGTTCGATTACTTTGGGATTTGATCCAGCGGAGATTGCCTCTAAAATCTCTTAATATACAATCGTATCAGAGGCTAATTTTGGCAATAAAAAATCCCCTGTTTCTAGGTGAAAGGAAAAATCTCTTTTTTCTTGACCTGAAGCAGGGGTTTTGAATATATAGACTTTTTCAAGTGATGGATGCCCATCCAATTGTGTCAAATTTTCTAAAGTGAGGGCTGTCGAGTTGAGGTAAAGCAATTTCAGATTCTTGGAGTCTTTTAATTTTGCCAAGCCTTTCCCCTCTATTTCTATTCCATTCAACTTGAGTGTCGTTAGGTGAGTTAAGCCTGAAATAGAATCAATAATTGACTCAGGAGCTTTGGTGTCACTCAGATCCAAATAAGTGATGTGCTCGGAAATTTCTTTCAAACTCTTCCAATCCTTCTCACTAAATGCAGGGAAGTTCAAGCAAGAGATCCGAAGTAAGGAGTTGTCCGCTGAGATTTGCTCTACAAAAAAACCTTTTCCGCGAAGTATAGACAAGGTGTCTGAAGAAACCGGTTTTAGATCTGTGATTGGAAAAAATGGATTCTCTTCCTTTCTGAAAAAGGCTTGAACTGAGGTCCTTTTTACCGTAGCCTGAGCTAATGTTTTATCTACCGAAGCACCAGTTTCAATCCAAATCTTAATTAACTCGACTTCTTCTTTTCTGGGCTGTCGCTTTTCAGCCGGAGGCATGTGCTCTTCGTCTTCATGGGGAAGAATCAGGCGAGCATAAAGTGCACTTTCCTTCAAATTACCAACCTTTAGAATTTCTCCGTTTTCTCCACCCTTCATTAATCCTTTGATTGTACTCAGGTCTAATTCACCCTTCAAGTTTCTAGGATTATGGCATGAGCTGCAATTGTAATTGAGAATCGGTTGGATAGCTCCATCATAGAAAAGTGCTTCCTCCCAAGAATTCTCGTCCAATGTGAATTGGGCAACCGTTTGAGTTTCTATGCCAAAGGTAGCTAGTAAGCCTGGGGGTAATACTTCCAAGAAGTAGTCTTCGCCATGGGTGATATTTCCTCCAAAATGACCAGTGAGCGTGATAAATAAAAAAATAAGCCCGCTTTGAATTTTCAATGGCTGCGTGAGTTCTTGCGCTTTCCTAAATTGGAAATATAGTCCTAAGGAGAAAATAACAGTGATCCAGCCCAAGATTAAATGTATTTGGACAGTATCCCAAGTGTAGCCCTCCTGTTGATACTGGAGAAAACCAGAAATTGCTGACATCAGCCCAACTATGAATCCCACTAAGAATGCGATTCGGATACTTGGTAAAAATGTAGCGTTGGTTTTGGAAGGAATAAAGACCAATAAAATCCCGAAAAGTAGAATTCCAATAGGTAAATGGACGAATAGTGGGTGAAATCTGCCCAAAAGTGGTAAAATAAATTCCATTCGACTAAGCTAAGATGGAATGAATTAACTCGCCCTCAACATCCGTAAGTCGGAAGGGTCTGCCTTGAAAGTCGTAGGTGAATTTCTCATGATTGAAACCCATGAGGTGTAAAATGGATGCATGAATATCGTGCACAGAAACTCGCTCATCAATTCCCGAAAATCCAAACTCATCTGTGAGACCATAACTTGCGCCTTTCTTGATTCCGCCACCAGCCATCCACATCGTGAAAGCCTCCCCGTGATGATCTCTCCCCTTAAAGCCTTGCTCTTTCCCTTCGCGATTTTCCTGCATTGGAGTTCTCCCAAATTCTCCACCCCAGACAACAAGCGTTTCTTCGAGAAGGCCACGTTGCTTCAAATCAAGGAGTAGTGCAGTAATTGGACGATCGATTTCACGGCACTTATTCCGGAGGCCTAAATCAATCGATTCTTCCTTACTCGTGCCATGTGTGTCCCAGCCCCAATCGTATAATTGGACAAACCGAACGCCTTTTTCCACTAATTTTCTTGCCAAAAGACAGTTGTTAGCAAAGGATTCCTCGCCTGGATTTGTACCATACAGTTCATGAATGGCTTTAGGCTCGTCATTGATATTCATTACCTCAGGCACTTCGATTTGCATGCGATAAGCCATTTCGTATTGATTAATTCGGGCCAAGATCTCCGGGTCACCAAAGTCTTTAAAGCTTTCTTCATTAGTGGAATTGATGGCTTCGATCACCGATTTTTTCATGTCTCGGGTCATTCCATCAGGATCCTTTAGGTAAAGGACAGGATCGCCTTTTGAGCGACATTGTACACCTTGATAGACTGATGGTAAAAAACCCGAACCCCAGACACTTTTTCCAGCATCAGGAGTTTTTCCTCCGGAAGTCAGGACCACAAATCCGGGTAAATTTTGATTTTCAGTACCCAATCCATAAGTCACCCAGCTTCCGATACTTGGTCTACCTAGCCTGGGACTTCCAGTTTGCATGAAAAGTTGGGCAGGACCATGGTTAAATTGATCGGTATGAACTGCTTTCAAAAAAGCCACTTCGTCCACTACGGATGAAAAATGAGGCAAATAGTCCGAAACCCAAGCGCCTGATTCACCATGCTGTGCAAATTTTGCTTGTGGACCTAGAAGATTTGGTACTCCGCGAATAAAGGCAAATTGCCGTCCTTCAAGTAAAGACTCGGGACATGGTTTTCCATCGTATTTCAGAAGCTCAGGCTTGTAATCAAAAAGCTCCAACTGTGAAGGCGCACCAGCCATGTGTAGGTAAATGATCGATTTTGCCTTAGGCGCGAAAGGTGGAGGAAGAGGAGCTAGTGGATTTAGATCTCGACCTGAAAGATTGAGGGCTTGGGATTGAGCTCTGACCACAGGATCACAAGCAAAGAGGAGTGGAGCCATCGCTAGCCCACCTACCTTACTGACACAGTCCATTAAAAAATGTCTTCGCGTTCGATTTTGTAGCTTTTGCTCTCCAAATTCTTTTAAAAGCCTTTCGAGTTGGTTCATATCATGGCTTGGTTAGAAATTCATCTAGGTTCAATAATGCATTTGCCACTAGTGCCATGGCGGCCTGCTCAGGATTTGTGGTTTGGTCCTTTATTCCAAAGAATCCTTCCAGTAGCTTCGGGTTAGCTTCAAATTCAGCAAGACCTTTTTCGTAGAGGGATACTAGATTTTCGTTTGTTTTGGCTGAGATCATTCCCCAGACTAATTTTTCATAACCAAAAGCAATTGCCTCTTTTGGATTTTCTGGATGCTTGCAAACCATATCTTTCGCGAGCGCATAGGCAGCCTCGAGAAAAACGGGGTCATTTAAAGTGATCAGTGCCTGTAATGGTGTATTGGTTACGATCCGCCTGCTCAAGCAAACTTCCCGACTTCCTGCATCAAATGTCACCATGGAGGGATAAGGGCTGGTACGCTTTAGAAAAGTATAGATAGCTCTTCTATAGCGATCTTCTCCTTCAGCTTCTACCCAAGACTCCCCATTATAGACTGTTTGCCAGATTCCTTCTGGCTGCGGAGGCATTACTGGTTTGCCATACATTTTAGAACTCAATAGCCCACTAACTGCCAAAGCTTGATCGCGGATTTGTTCTGCAGAGAGTCGGAATCTCGGTCCTCGGGCATACCATTTGTTTTCTGGATCAATCGCAAAAAGTTTAGGAATAAGAATTGATCCCTGTTTATAAGTCTTAGAAGTTACGATCTCTTTTATTAGCGTTTTGATGCTCCAATCGTACTCATGCATCAATTGCCAAGCTAAATAATCCAATAATTCCGGATGAGTGGGAGGATCCGCCTGAGAACCCATATCCTCTAGCGAAGCGACTATTCCTCTTCCGAATAGTTGTTCCCAAACTCGGTTGACAAGGGTTCTTGCGGTTAGTGGATTCTGATCATCTACCATCCACTGGGCGAAGCCTAATCGATTTGATTGCCAATTCTCATTTTTCGGATTGAGTATGTTTGGTATTTTTGGAGAAACTTTTTCGCCCAAAATCATCCAATTTCCCCGCTCGAAAACTCTTGTTTCCCTACCCATATATTGGGGGTTCTCTATTAAAATTGGCAGACTGGTAGGTTTTGCTGCCAATAAATTTTCCCAAGATTTTTGAATGGTAGTGAATCCTGATTTTTCTTTCCCAGGGAGACTTGGCACAAAAGCAAACCAGACCACTGCGATTGCATTTTGTTGTGCTTTGGCCTTTGGACTCTTCATTTCTAAAAACAAATCATTCTTTCCAGTCAAAGGTGGGAAAGGAATAACTCGTGAGATTTTCCCGGTTTTATTGATCGGAATACTGCTCAGTACTTCTCCTTCTGCAGATCCTTTCCGGATTAGTAGAGTTCCTCCATCTACATCAGACCAATAATTCATTAGAAGCTGATCAGCGCCTTTGGTGTCAATAGATCGTAGAAAACAAGTGCCATCAGCCTGCATACCCAGCCATTTGGAATCGATTAATTCAGCATTTTGGAAATCCTGAGCAATATGGGCAGCGTACTTTGGCTCTTGAAAGGTTAGGAAATTTTTGGTAGTCAGGGCTGCTTTTGCTCCTGAATTGTTCCCAACCCAATCTACAATCTCATTTAATTTTACCTGATCTTCTGATTCATAAAATCTCAACTTAGGCTCTTCATCGTGTGTATCCTCATCCCTGCTATTATTAAAGAAAGCACTGGATTGGTAGAATTTCTCATGACGGATGGGATCATAGGGATGACTGTGGCATTGGACGCATGCCATTGTGGTACTTTGCCAAACCTCAAAAGTGGTACTTACTCGATCCAATACAGCCGCGACACGGTATTCTTCATCATTGGTACCTCCTTCATCGTTGTTCATGGTATTTCGATGAAAGGCGGTTGCTGTAAGTTGTTCTATGCTTGGGTTAGGCAAGAGATCACCCGCCAGCTGCTCAATGGTGAATTCGTCAAAAGGTTTATCTTCATTGAATGCTCGAATCACCCAATCACGGTAAGGCCACATGGTTCGGCTGACGTCTCGCTCATAGCCCTTGGTGTCAGCATAGCGTGCAAGGTCAAGCCACCAACTTGCCCATTTTTCACCATAGGCTGGAGATCCCAACAATTTATCCACAGCTTGCTCATAAGTCAACTGACCTGATTCAAAGGATTTGGTTAAAGATTCGCTTGGGGGAAGGCCTGTAAGATCTAGAGCCACTCTCCGAAGTAGCTTTTTCGGGGCTGCGTCAGGTGAAAAGTCTAATTGAAGTTCTGTTAATTTTTCACCGACATAATAGTCTATTGGAGAGGGCAGGATTTCAGTTGTTGAAGGCGATAATGAAGCTTTTTGTTTTCTGTCTGGGATCATTGGTTTTTCAACTGGAGCATAAGCCCAATGCTCTCCCCATTTTGCTCCTTGGCTAATCCAATCCTTCAAAATCGTTATTTCTTCTTCCGAGAGAGGGGGCTTTTGATAAGGCATTCGGAGTTCAGGATCAGATTCTGTCAAGCGCTTGATCAATTCACTTCCACTAGGATCTCCAGGGATAATAGCTGGATGTCCTGATTTGGTTGAAGCCAAAGCTTCTTCTTCAAAAAGTAGCGAGAAACCACTATTTTTCTTTACCCCGCCATGACAAGAAATGCAATGCTTGTTTAAAATTGGTTTGACTTGGGTGCTAAAATCAACCTCTGGTGTACTATTCCAGAAAAATAGAATTACGGCAATTCCAATACAAAGCGAAAGAAATACGGCAATTCGGTTTCGTGTCATACGTAAAGTTAGATCTGGTTCAAAATAACCAAATAATCAAGCTTTTGAAAATGCATCTACCTTAAAAGTAAAAAGTGATGGATGTTTGGTCGAAATGGGCAAAAAAAAATCCTGCTCAAGGGCAGGATTTAGTAACTAATCAGAATTCTAATTTCCCACCTTATTGCCACTAGTTCTTGAATTGCCAGATGCAATAATTATAATTTAACTACTAGTGAGATTGAGGATAATCTAGAATTTATAATTCGGGAGGTTTTCCAAAATATCTTTGGTCATCTCCTCTAGGCTAAAATCTGGTTTCCAGTTCCAATCATTTCTTGCACATTGATCATCGATGCTGTCTGGCCAAGAGTCAGCGATAGCCTGTCTGAAATCAGGATGGTATTCCATTTCAAATTTTGGGTAATATGGAAGTATACTCTCGTAAATCTCTTTGGGAGTAAAACTCATCGCTGCCAAATTATAGCTTGACCTTATTTTCACGGATTCCCGAGGAGCATTCATTAAGTCCAAAGTAGCCTTAATCGCATCAGGCATATACATCATTGGAAGCGAAGTGTCTGATTTCAAAAAGCAGTCGAATTTTTCTCCTGCGATAGCCTTATGATAGATGTCAACGGCATAGTCAGTAGTTCCTCCGCCAGGCAGTGATTTGTACCCAATCAAGCCTGGGTAGCGAAGACTTCTTACGTCGATATTAAATTTTTGAAAATAATACTCGCACCAGCGCTCTCCAGCTTGCTTACTAATTCCATAAACTGTGTTTGGTTCTTTCACACAATATT
Organism: Algoriphagus sp.; assembly: GCA_017858365.1. GTDB lineage: Bacteria > Bacteroidota > Bacteroidia > Cytophagales > Cyclobacteriaceae > Algoriphagus. The sequence goes on from JAFMBQ010000013.1 coordinate 9,538, forward strand.
GGGGTGTATTAATTTTTGGGGTGTTGGGTCCGAAAACAGCAATCGAAGAAGGCCAATAAACTTTATCTAATTTAAATTCCTTTGCCAACTCTAATACGTGAAGCAAACTTTCCATATTCAGATGCCACGCAAACATCGGATTTTTCTCACCCGTAGCAGAGAGTACAGCGGCCAAATGATAGATCTGAGTTACTTTTTCATTTTTCACCAAGTTTCTCAGACCTTCTTTGTTCATCACATCCAAGACCTCAAAGTGGCAATAATCAAACTTAGCTCTGGCAGATTCTTGCAAATCTGTAGCGATAACAGATTCAGATCCAAAGTTTACACTGAGTGATTTGGTTAACTCGGAACCCAGTTGACCAGCAGCTCCGATAACTAAAATTTTTTCCATGAATGAGGTTTAAAAACTACCCAAAGGACTGCTTTGGGTTTTTGTTTATATTTGGGTTTGCTAGCGCAAAAGTAAGAAAAAACAGTTCTTTTCATTGGGTTTTTGACAAACGGAAACCCTATTTTCAGTATTAATTTTAGACCAAACGTTCATGTACGATTCATTAAAGCCCAAATTAGAGAAAGAGTTAAAAGAAATAGAAGCTGCTGGTTTATTTAAAAACGAGCGGATCATCACTTCCCCCCAGGCTGCTGAGATCACCATTGCTGGGGGTAAGAAAGTATTGAATTTCTGTGCTAATAATTACTTGGGGCTTTCTTCTCACCCAAAGGTGGTGGAGGCTGCAAAAGCAGCTATAGACTCTCATGGATTCGGATTGTCCTCCGTTCGATTTATTTGCGGGACTCAAGATATTCATAAGGAGCTTGAAAAGAAGATTTCTGAATTCTTAGGCACAGAAGACACCATTCTTTATGCAGCAGCATTCGATGCCAATGGCGGAGTTTTCGAGCCAATACTAGGGCCAGAAGATGCGATTATCTCTGATGCGCTCAACCATGCGTCAATCATCGATGGGGTTCGTCTTTGCAAGGCCATGCGATATCGCTATCAGCATAACGATATGGAGGATTTGGAAAAGCAGCTTCAGGATGCGAAGGCTGCTGGCGCTAAAGAAATGATGATCGTCACCGACGGTGTATTTTCGATGGACGGCACAATCGCTCAATTGGATAAAATAGTGGCTTTGGCAGAGAAATATGGAGCCTTAGTGATGTCTGATGAATGTCATTCTACAGGATTTATGGGAAAGACTGGAAGAGGAGTTCATGAGCATTGCGGAGTGATGGGGAAGTTGGATATCATCACTGGGACATTAGGAAAAGCACTTGGTGGCGCTTCTGGTGGATTTACTTCAGGAAGAAAAGAAATTGTCGCATTGCTTCGTCAACGCTCTAGACCATATTTATTTTCAAATACATTAGCACCTTCTATTACAGGCGCTTCAATAGCTGTATTAGATTTACTCTCCCAGACCACGGAGCTTAGGGATAGATTGGAGTCCAATACTACATACTTCAGAGAAAAGATGAATGCCGCTGGATTTGATATCAAACCAGGGACTCACCCGATTGTACCGGTAATGTTGTATGATGCAGTCCTTTCGCAGAAAATGGCAGAAAAGCTTCTAGAAAAAGGGATTTATGTGATTGGCTTTTATTATCCAGTGGTGCCTAAGGGTCAAGCAAGAATCAGAGTCCAGATCTCTGCAGGACATGAACAAGCTCATCTTGATCAAGCAATTGCTGCATTTATTGAAGTTGGAAAAGAGCTTGGAGTGATCTAGGTCAAATAAATTGAATAAAACAAGAAAGCCAGCTAATGCTGGCATTCTTGTTTTATTGAGGAATTAAATATTTTTATTGGTCATTGCCAATTTTCTCTTTTTTTGGAATTGGTATTCCTGAATATCTTCAAAGCGATCATCTACATCTTCATTGTTCAAGAATTCGTTGATCGTATCTCTGATTTCTTGGAAGGACATGTTGTGGAGGATTTTTCCGTTTTTAGTCATCGAAAGTTGCCCAGTCTCTTCAGATACTACTAAGACGATTGCATCTGTAGCTTCAGACATTCCAATCGCAGCTCGGTGGCGCAGTCCGAATTGGGCTGGAACTTCGCGCTCAGTCACAGGAAGAATACAGCGTGCAGCCTTGATCTTCCCATTATAAATGATTACCGCACCGTCATGAAGTGGGCTATATTTATTGAAAATCGAAATTAGCAATCGTTTGGAAAGTTCCGCATCTAGGATATCCCCACTTTCTGCATAGAATTTTAGTTCTGTACTTTTTGATAATACGATCAAAGCGCCAGTATTGCTACCTGCTAATGTTTTTGATGCGTCTATAATCGGACTAATATTGAACGTTCTGCCTTCTTTTTTTCTCCAGAAGAATAATAAATCTTTCCAAATGTTGTCCCTAGAAAGAAAGGAGGATCGTCCAATGATCAAGAGAAATTTCCGGATTTCAGGTGCAAAAATAATTATAGCTGCAATCACACCTACACCCATAAATTGCCCCAAGATAGAGGAAAGCAATTCCATTTGCAGTGCACGGACTAGGAGATAAATTAAGTAAATGGATAGAAATCCAAGAAAAATTTTAATCGCTACACTACCCCTCAAAAGCTTATATACTTGGTAAAGCAGTGCTGCTACCAAGCCGATATCTACCATATTCACTATGGAGATTTCTAGAAAACCAATTTTAAAAAGTAAGCTCAAGATTTTGGGTATAAGTTATTATATAATTCAACGGTTTGTTTTGCTTCTTTAACGTCATGAACTCGGAGGATGTTTGCGCCATGCGAAAGTGCATGCATGTGTAGCGCAGTAGTTCCGTTTAATGCTTCCGAGGCATCAATTCTTAAGGTTCGATAAATCATTGATTTCCTAGATACTCCAACCATGATTGGAAAAGAAAAGGTTCGGAACTGGCGGAGATTCTGTAATATCCAAAAATTTTGTTGGATAGTCTTTGCAAAACCAATTCCAGGGTCGATAATTACATCTTTGATGCCAAACTTTTTAAATTCCTCCTGTTTTTTCGCAAAATAATACATTATTTCTCCTAAGACATCCCGATAATCTGTGCTTTGCTGCATAGTTTTCGGATTTCCTCGCATATGCATAGCTATGTAGAGATTATTTTTTTTACCCATCATGGGCAGCATTTCAGAATCTAATTCTCCTGCTGAAATATCATTGATAATATGTGCTCCAGCAGCAAGCGATTTTTCAGCAACTTGACTGCGAAACGTGTCTACAGAAATCAAAAATTCCTGAGGTATTTGGTTAAGCCATTCTAGAACAGGAAGTACTCGATCCTCTTCCTCAGCTTGACTTACATCTTCTGCGCCTGGTCTAGAACTATAGCCTCCTAGATCAAGAATGTCAGCACCTTCTTGAATATGTTTTTCGATTAAGATTTTAGCTTGATCAAGCGAGTTATTTGTTCGGCTTCCTTCGTAAAAAGAGTCAGGAGTAAGATTGACAATTCCCATTACTTGAGGTCTATCCCAAGTAATCAACCGCCCATTGATTTGAAATGTATATTTTTGGGAAAATAATTTATCTTCGACAGTAGAAGTGTCCTTTAAGGAAATCATAAAAATAAATCACTTTGGAGAATCAAACTAATACCGAATATAAGCAAGTTATCAGCCGATGTAAAGAACTTTTCCGAAAGAAAACTATTGATTATGGAACGGCTTGGCGAATTCTTAGACTTTCATCTATCACAGATCAAATTTTCATCAAGGCTCAGCGAGTACGATCCATTCAGGAAAAAGGGAGTCAAAAAGTCGAAGATCCTATCATTGATGAATTTGTTGGGATTATTAATTACTGTTTGATCGCCTTACTCCAGATTAGTTTTAGCAAAGATGAGCGAATGGAAATTCCTTTTGAGGATTTGGAGTCCCAATATGATCGCTGGGCAAATGAGACTAGAAGTCTTTTGGAAAATAAAAACCACGATTATGGGGAGGCTTGGCGCGAGATGCGAGTGAGTTCAATGACCGATATTATTTTGATGAAATTACTTCGTGTAAAACGAATAGAGGATAACGAAGGGAATACTTTAGTATCAGAAGGAATAGAAGCCAATTATCAGGATATGATCAACTACGCAGTATTTTGTCTAATTAAACTAGGTTACCATGATTAAGGATGGATTTCTCTGGGTCATCCGAATTTTAGTAGGTGGCTTATTTATATTCTCAGGATTAATTAAAGTCAATGATCCAGTGGGGACTTCCATTAAGTTGGAAGAGTACTTTGATGTATTCTCAAATGATATCGCTGGTTTTTTCAGGTACTTTGAGCCATTTGCGCTAGAACTCGCAGTCTTTCTTGTGGTAGTCGAAGTGGTCTTAGGTGTAATGCTGATTTTGGGAGTGAAGAGCCGATTTACAGTTTGGGCTTTAGCTTTAATGATCTTGTTTTTCACCTTTTTGACTTTCTTTTCTGCATATTTCAACAAGGTGACTGATTGTGGATGTTTTGGTGATGCAATCAAATTGACACCTTGGCAATCTTTCTATAAAGATTTGATCCTTTTGGTTTTGATTTCCATTTTGTTTTTTTTCCAAATGGATCTGCCTAAAAAGTCTCCCAAGTGGGCAAATGTTCTTACGGTAATAGTCTCTGTTTTATCGCTTGTTTTGGCAGTACTTGCTATTCGAAACTTACCTTTCATAGACTTCAGAGCATACAAGGTAGGGGTCAATATTCCTAAAAACATGCTTCCATCTTCTCCACTAGAATACACTTATGTTATGCAGAAAGACGGTAAGCTTCTAAGCTTTGACCAGTATCCGAATGACGAGAGTTTGGAGTTCGTGGAAATGAACTTGAATAACCCTGACGCACTTCCAAAGATTTCTGATTTTGCAGTTTGGAATGACGATGGGGATTTTTCCGAGGAGCTTTTCACAGGCAACAAGGCCTTGATTCTGGTAAGTAATATGGGGAATATGAGCGAAGCACACTTAGCCGAAATCGATCAGTTAATTGATGATTTATCTGATTCTCCAATAGAAATTATATTTGTAGCAGCTGCCTCTCAGGAAGTGATTACCGCTTTTATGCAAGGCCGGGGATGGAATATATTGGGACTTCAGGCCGATGCTACAGTTGTCAAGACAATTATTCGAGCTAATCCGGGATTGATGTTTTTAAAGGATGGGGTTGTGTTAGCTAAATTTCATCACAATAATACTCCGGATGCAAATGCAGTTTTGGATCTGTATATAAAATGAGCAAACAGTTAAAGGTCGTATTGGTTGGTTTGCCTGGCTCTGGGAAAAGTACCTTTGGCCGGTATTTGGGTTCAGTATTGAATTTTCCTTTCTATGATTTAGACCAATTGATTGAAGAGAGAAATCAAATGAAAATCCCTGATATTTTTCTAAAACATGGTGAGGGTCAATTTCGGAATTGGGAAACAGAGACTCTTGAATGGGTTTTGAATCGAGATGAATCTTATGTTCTTGCTTCGGGAGGAGGATGTCCTTGCTTTAATAATAATATGGAGCTGATTAACGAGAAATCTACTTCTGTGTATTTGGATGTGCCATTGGAGGAGATTTCAGGTAGGCTAGGGGTATCACGATTCCAGAATCGACCCATGTTCACCGGGTTGGATCAAGGAGAGGTTACACTGAAATTAAAAAGTTTGCTAATAGAGCGAGATTATTTTTACAATCAGTCAAAAATAAAACTCAGCGGAGAAGATTTTTCCGCTGAGTTATTAGTTTCTGAATTGATTCGATTGATTAAAAGCCAAGGCTAAGCGTCAGAAATCCACTAGTAATTGAATTTTTAATTTCTGTCACTGGTCCAATATTACCTCCAGTATTATCCAATACTTGATAGCTTGAGTAAAGCGTATTAAATCGCTGGTTTACTAGAGCGAAGTCAATTTTAAAGTTTTTAATTCTATACCCCACACCACCAGAAATTTGTTGTGTACTTCTATCGTAGTTAGAATTTGCTATCGGATCTCCAAAATACCCATAACCACCTCTTAAGCTAAATTGACCAAATTTGGCTTCACCACCTAGACGGAAATTCAGCGTGCTTGTATAGGTACTTCTGATTGCTTCATTGTCTGGTCCTTCATTAAAGTCATTTGAGTTCAATCTGGCTGCGGAAAAATCTACCCAATCCACATCAGCGGATATAAAGCCCTTTTTTCCAGCAAAGAATGTTGCGCCTACACCAAGTTTAAGTGGGGTGTTTAGGTTGTATCGACTTATGAAAATATCTGACACTTCCTGCAGATTTCCAAGTGTAACATCCTCTTGCTCAAAATAAAAATTATCGTAGTTGGCTGACATTGAAGCATCATATTCTTCATTTAAAGTGTACCAGGTTGGACTTTGGAAGTTGAAACCAAGATTTACATATTCAACAGGCTTGTATATCAGTCCAAGATTTACATTGATTCCACTTCCATTTATTAATAGATTTTCACGAACGGAGGAATTTATTAAGGGTTCATCAATAAACTCTTCATTATATACTTTAAAGGAATTGAAATTTAGAGACCTTATCCCTAGCGAGCCACCCACAAAAAATTTGTGATTGAAGTTCGCTCCATAAGCAAAAGTGATTTGGTTAGCAGTGCCTTCTTGTGTGATAGTTTCATCTTGAAATGGAAGTCCAAGAATAAATGAGTCGTAGGTATCTGGATTATTTATTGCATTTCCATCTGCATCAAAAGCGATTGGATTAATTTGATACGTCGAGTAGGCGAGGCCTGTCAACCCAAAAGATTCGATTTGATTTTCTGGAATCCCAAAAGAATCTTGTAAATAAAAATCTATGATTGAGGTTTCTCCCAATTGATCTGAGAAATAGCCATACTTTGTATTGAAATTTGCAATTCGTTGAATACTAACTCCAAATGCACCGCCTTTAAAAGCCCCTCTATTAAAAGGTCCTTTTTTGCTACTTAGTACGAAGCTTAGATTTGGAAGGGAGAAATTCGAGGTATTATATTTCCGATTCTGACCTAAGAAACTTGTTTCAACTCCCCAGTCTGAACCGCCTAAAGTAATGCTCGCTTCAGAACTCCGAAAAAAACCTAAGCCTGCAGGATTGCCTGAGATATTCGATACATCACCACCTAGTGACCATTGTGTGCCCCCTATGCCCATAATCCTCGCGGAACCAGCTGGTTTATTTTGACTGAAACGGTAAGCATCTTCAAAGTAACCGCTCTGGGAAAAGCTTGATGTGATAGAAATAAGGAAGAAGAATACCAAAAAGGATGACCTCATTTAAAATTGTGTTTAGTTTGATTTTAATAACGAATAAAGAGAAGTAGTAGGTGAAAAAATTCTAAAAAAAAAGGGGATTTTTAAGTCCCCTTCTTTTTCCTTTTCACAAGGAGTTTGATTTTTTGAATTTTATCAAATTAGTTTCCTCTTCCACCTCTTGATCCTCCAGAACTAGACCCACCGGTACTCCCGCCGCTTCTTGATGCACCACCACCTCCAGTGCTCATTCCTCCTCCGCTACTACTTCTACTAGGAGTGCTGTAAGAAGGTGTGTTATTTGATCTACTCGGAGTGGAATAAGTCCTTGAATTAGTTCCCCCGTTAGTGTATCCAGAATTACCTCCTCTACTTGGGCTAGTACTTCTATTGTAGGAAGGGCTGACGGCTCTACCGTTGTTGTAAGAATTTGAAGATCTATTGAAGTCGCTTCTTGACGGTCCTGAATAGGAGCGTGAGTTAGATGGAATCGCAGATGGTCTGGCGGATGGCATTGCGCTACCTCCTGATCTAGTCACTGAACGATTCATCGCTGGAGATGCTGAGTTCCTTGTAGATTGATTCATTGTATTTCTCGATCTGGAATTCGAATAATAATCATTCTGAGAAGAACTAAAGTCCTGAGTAGATACTCTGGCATTGTTTCCAGAATTGATTACGTTATTTCTTCCTCCGGATCTGGAATTAAGCACATCTTGTCTAGCTTGAGCTCTTGCTGTGCTAGGCTGAATCGCAGCGTTTGAAGGATTCATTCCCGCAGGTGCCAATGAAGAACCTCTAGTTGGTCTAGCTCCTCTCACAACTCTGCGATCACCATATTCTCCTCCAGGCAGGACGTAAATAGGTCTTGCTCCATACACTGGATATCCAAATCCAGGGTAGCCACCAAACATAGAGTTACCGAAACCGTAACCTAGACTTGGACCCCAAAATGGATTATAGAAATTCCCAAAACCAAACCCTAAACTCAAATTAAAACCTGGTCTAAATCCCCAAGGGCTGTAGAAAGGATCATAAAACCCTCCCATTCCATAAGGATTCATCATACCCATTCCAAAAGGTCTCATCATACCCATTCCCATTCCATAAGGACTCATCATACCCATGCCCATACCCATTCCTAAACCCATATTAAAGGACATAGCTGGATTGAACATGTTACTGTTTCCGGAACCTGAAACCCTGAAATTATTGTAAGCATCTATATTCCCAGTCGACTGTCCATTTTCATCAATTGACTCATCAAAATAGACTACCTCATCAACTCCTTCTGTAGATTCAGTTTGATATCTAGCTATATAATCGGGATTTACATTTCTAGAACTGAAATTCTCTTGCTCAAAAGCATTCGAATTTAGGTTTGAAAGAGCCTCAAATTCTCCTGGATTATTATTTTGCACGGCATATTGAGTTGCTATTTTAGCATCTGAAGCCATGAAATACAAGTTATCCTGTGCATCGGTAACTGCTAGTTTATTTGTGCTACAAGACACTAGAGTCAACCCACTAAGGATTATTGTTGATATTTTAATTGAGAAATTCTTCATAATTGAAGTTGAATTAGTTACTCTGTTATACGATGAAATCACAGTAGGGTTATCGTTTTTGGGTTATATTTGTCCCCGTAAGTTAACAAATTTATGAACATTCTCTATCTGAATCAACAATAATGAGTAAAGGACTACCAAAGCGGAGTGAAGATTATTCACTCTGGTATAATGAATTAGTAAAAAGAGCTGATTTGGCTGAAAACTCTGCAGTCAGAGGTTGTATGGTGATCAAGCCTTATGGTTATTCGATCTGGGAAAAAATGCAGGCCGAGTTAGATCGAATGTTTAAGGAGACTGGTCACGTAAATGCTTATTTCCCGCTCTTTATCCCTAAATCTTATCTGAGTAAAGAAGCTAATCATGTACAAGGTTTTGCAAAAGAATGTGCGGTAGTCACTCATTACCGTCTCAAAAATGCAGAAGATGGAAGCGGAATAATAGTTGATCCAGACGCTAAGCTTGAGGAAGAATTAATCGTAAGGCCTACTTCAGAAACCGTCATTTGGAGTACTTATAAAAACTGGGTGCAATCGTATAGAGACCTTCCATTGCTGATTAATCAATGGGCAAACGTGGTTCGGTGGGAGATGAGGACAAGACTCTTTCTTCGAACATCCGAGTTTTTATGGCAAGAAGGCCATACCGCACATGCGACCAAATCAGAGGCAGAAGCTGAGACTTTACAGATGATGGAGGTCTATGCCCAATTTGCTGAGGAGTTTATGGCTTTGCCAGTAGTCAAAGGAAGAAAGACCGCAAGTGAACGATTTGCAGGAGCAGATGATACCTTATGTATTGAGGCGATGATGCAAGATGGAAAAGCACTTCAGGCTGGAACTTCCCACTTTTTAGGACAGAATTTTGCCAAAGCCTTCGATGTGAAATTTGCTACCAAAGAAGGAGGCCTAGAATATGTTTGGGGTACATCTTGGGGAGTGAGTACACGTTTAATGGGCGCATTGATCATGGCACATTCTGATGATAATGGACTTGTTCTTCCTCCTAAGTTAGCTCCATTCCAAGTGGTTATTATACCAATTTATCGATCTGATGAAGAATTTGAGGCAGTTTCGAAAAAATCTAAGGAGTTGATGAAGTCACTTCGAGGAGCTGGAATATCGGTGAAATTTGATGATCGAGACACTCAAAAACCAGGATGGAAATTTGCTGAATATGAATTAAAAGGGGTGCCGGTAAGAATAGCAATTGGCCCAAGAGATCTGGAAAATGGCACCATCGAACTTGCACGAAGGGATACTTTGACTAAAGAACAGTTTGAGCTTGCTTCCATGCCTTTAGAAACCAAAATAGCAGGTTTACTGGAAGAGATTCAAACCAACATCTTTGAAAAAGCAAACTCTTTTAAACAAGAAATGACTACTGAAGTGAATTCTTGGGATGAATTTAAACAAGTTCTTAAAGAGAAAGCAGGTTTTCTTTCGGCGCATTGGGATGGAACTTCCGAGACCGAGGAAAAAATCAAAGAACTGACTAAAGCTACTATTCGATGTATTCCACTCAACCAAAAAGCAGAGAAAGGAACTTGTGTTTTGACAGGAAATCCTTCTAGTGGGCGAGCCTTATTCGCTAAGTCTTATTAATTTTAAAGCCTGATTTTTCAGGCTTTTTTATTGGGAATGCAAAAGCCATAAATTAAATCTTGTAATTTAGTAAAAACAGTATTCCCCTTCGTATGACCATCCTTGTCCTTTGCAGTCTGCTAATTATCGGGTTAATTTTATTATTAGCTGAGATTTTATTCATCCCAGGAACTACAATAGTTGGAGCATTCGGGCTATTAGTGAGCATAGCGGGGATTATATATACCTTTTTAAGTTATGATGTCCAGACTGCTTGGTTGATTACTGGAATTGCTGCAGTGTTAAACATTAGTGTCATTATTTATGGCTTTAATTCTGGAGTCTGGAATAAGTTTTCTCTCAAGAGTTCAATTCAAGGTGGGACTTTTGATGGAAGGACTGATGGCTTTCAAGTTGGAATGCCGGGTAAAGCCTTATCAGATTTAAAACCATTTGGCAAGGGGATATTTGGAGAGCAAATCGTAGAAATTAAATCGGAAGGCGGATTTATTGGCGTAGATTCCGATATCACTATAATTAAAATTGAAAACAACAAAATAATAGTAAAATAACCATGGATTTATCAGATTCAACTTTCATTCTATTCGCTGCATTTGCAGGAATAGTCCTTTTATTTATTTTTCTCTACTTCGTTCCGGTTAATCTCTGGATCACGGCTCAGTTCTCCAATGTGAAGGTAGGGCTGCTCGAATTAGTTGGGATGCGGATTCGAAAAGTGCCGCCAAGTATCATTGTGAATTCCTTGATTACCGCTACAAAAGCAGGACTTGATTTGACTACCAATGATTTGGAAACCCACTATTTAGCAGGAGGAAATGTCCCTAACGTAATTCGAGCTTTGATCTCAGCGGACAAAGCTAATATTACGCTAAGTTTTAAACAGGCCACCGCGATTGATTTGGCGGGAAGAGATGTGTTTGAAGCAGTTCAAATCTCAGTGAATCCTAAGGTGATTAATACTCCTAATGTAGCTGCAGTAGCTGCTGATGGAATCCAGCTTATAGCCAAAGCTAGAGTTACAGTTCGTGCAAACATTGCTCAACTAGTCGGTGGAGCAGGTGAGGAGACGATTCTTGCTAGAGTAGGTGAAGGGATTGTGACTTCAATCGGTTCGGCTGCGAATCATAAGAGTGTGTTAGAAAATCCGGATAAGATCTCGAAGCTTGTATTGCAAAGAGGATTGGATGCAGGTACTGCTTTTGAAATCCTCTCTATTGACATTGCAGATATCGATGTTGGAACAAACATTGGAGCAAAACTTCAAATTGATCAAGCTTCTGCAGATCTAAAAGTGGCTGAGGCAAAAGCTGAAGAGCGAAGAGCAATGGCTGTTGCTTTAGAGCAGGAAATGAAAGCTAAAAATGTTGAAATGCGTGCGAAGGTAATCGAAGCTGAAGCTGAAGTTCCAAGAGCGATAGCTGAAGCTTTCCGTACAGGTAAACTTGGAGTGATGGATTACTACCGAATGGAAAATATCAAATCAGACACTTCGATGCGAGACTCGATAGCCAATTCGGATACAGACTCGAAAGATTCCGGAAAAGGGAAATCGGATAAGAAATAAACAAAAAGGGGCTTATGCCCCTTTTTTCTTTTTCTTCTCAGTTGCTACAATTATCAAATTCACTGGTTCATAAAGATTTTTTGTTAAGATTTGATCATTCGCCAGATCAATTAAAACAGCTTCATAGGCTATGGGTAAAAGAACTTCTCCAAGATCATTTACTATACCGGTTTTCCCTTCACGCTGCACGATGTTCAGGTTTTGTGTCTCCCGTACCATAGTTTGGTATTCCAGAGGTAGAACTTCTTTTCCTAGAGAGGAGAAAAGACCTATTTTACCTTCTTTTTCTACCAAAAAATTATCGTCCATCGTTCTGGAAATATTTTCAAAACCTTCGCTTGTTAAAATTTGCCCTGACTTATTTATCAAGTAATATTTTCCTGAATTGCCTACTATACCAACCCCATTTTTAAAAGGTTTTACAGATTCCCAAGTGGAAGAAGATATTATTTCTCCTGCGGGATTAATCAAATTCCAGTTCCCACTATTTTTGACAGCAGCGATTTGATCTGAGAACTCTAGCACCTCTGTGTAATTCGGCTGAATCACCCAATTTCCCGAAGGGTTCATAAAACCAGTTTGCCCTTTTGATTGAGCGGGGAAAAGCTTCTCGCCTCCAAACTTGATTTGATCTGCCTGTGTAGTAGGTGTTACCAGCCAGCCTTTCTTTCCCAAGAGACCGACTTTATCCCCTCTGAATTTCACATTGTAAATATTTTTATCCATTAGTTGGACTGATTCTATACCTACCGAATCAAGGAGAATTCCATCTTCTTCCATGACCCTTCGAAGTTTTCCGTAGATATACTCCAAAAGAATTCCATTTTCGTACGTGATTTTGTGAAATGAATTATATCTGATATTTGACTTAATATCATTTCCTTCGATCAATAAATACTGGTTTTCATTATAGCCGTAAAAGAAATTTCCTGTCGTATGTTCAAGTTTTTCGATGATTGGATCCAGTACATAATCCCCCTCTAGATTGATTAACCCATATCCTGAATCTTCTTTGGCCAAAACATATCGACCATCGTTGTCAGTCAATAAGCTGAAGACCTTTGCAGGGTTTTTGGAAAGGGGTAAATAATACGAGGAACCAGACCGCGCGATGAGCAATCCAAGATTCGTGAATTTTGCTTCATCGAATTTACCAATCGAGGTGATTTTATTTTTTCCTCGCTCATAAACCCAGTATTCTTCCCCTTTTCTAGCAAGTAAATAGTTGAAGTAGGTAGAGATCTCATCATAGGCTAGTGGCAATACCTGTTGCCCATATTCATGGTAAGCTCCTATGCCGTTAGGCCCTTTCATTAAAATCCAAGGAGCCAAATACTGATAAACTGATTTTCCATCAAGCTTTAGAGAAGGACTGAGATCTTGAGCCAGTAAAAAAAGCTCTCCATCAATTGTACCTATTCGAACCGACTCTCCCAAAATATCTACCTGATCATAGATCAACCTCGATTGAAGTGCAAATTTTGAATTATAGACTTCCCAAGTCTGAGCCTGGGCAAATGAGTAAAAACAAGAGAAAATTAAAAGGAACAAGCAACTTTTGATGCTTCTTTTCATTGAGGGAATTTTAAAATAGGCCTAAAGATAAAATGACCAAAGAATAATATAATCCTTTGGTCATTTTTAATATGGGGTGATGTATTAATGATCAGACTTAACTTTATCTAAGTTGAATAAATCAGATATAAACCCAATCATTTCCTCTGCTTGATCACGCTGGCAGGCAGCTCTGAGTTGTACGACTGGTACTTTTAAGATTTTCTGCATCATGCTTTTGGTGATTTTATCAATCACCGCAAATTCTTTGGAATCAGAATTTTTTAGAAATCTTGCCATTTCTTCTTTTCGAATCTGCTCTAGCGTAGACTTCAATTTGTTTATAGTCGGGGAGACTAGCATTTCTTTTTTCCAATTGTAAAAATCCTCAATACTCTCAGCAATAATAGCCTCCACTTTCGGAACGGCGGCAAGTCGCTTCTCCAAGGTGGCCGATGCCTTACTCTTAATATTATCTACGTTATATAAAATCACTCCCGGCACATCTTCAACGCTAGTTTCAACGCTTCTTGGTACCGAAAGATCCACAAAAAGCTTATAGCTTTTAATGTCAAATTCATTAACAATGGCTTTCGTGATAAAGGGCTCTGACTTTTGAATAGAGCAAACAATCACATCTGCTTCTTTCATGGCTTCTAAGCAATTCTCAAATGGAACGACTTCAAATCCCAATTCGGAAGCGATTTGGTCTGCTTTGGCAAGCGTGCGATTCGTGATTTTGACCTTCGCATCAGGAAGGTGAACCATATTCTTGGCCACATCTTCTCCGATTTCTCCGACTCCGATCAACAAAATCCTGGGCTGAAAAGTGTTTGAAGTAAGGCTTTCGATTAATTCAATCGTTGCATAGGACAAAGACGCTGCCCCATCTCTAAAAGCAGTCTCTTGAACCACACGTTTATTGGTGAAGAAAATGGCATGCATCAATCGGTGAAGAAAAGGTCCTGCCATATTCAAATCAGCAGATGCTTGGTAAGCTCGCTTTACTTGGTTTGAAATCTGAATATCTCCAATTACCTGAGCTTCCAAGCCC
>JAFMBQ010000288.1 GCA_017858365.1 Algoriphagus sp.
TTTTGTTTCAATAATTGCTCTTAAATCTAATTTGCCTGTCATATATGTGTTTTTAGATTCTGCTTCTTGATTGGTAAGTATAAGTTAAGTAAGAAGGAGAGAAGTGCATTGGGAAAATAGCTTACGGTCTTACTCGTTTACCGGCATAATTTTCCCCCTATAGTGGCTATAGATTAATACCACTACAGGGGAATATTCTAGATAAACCAATATTTTCTTTATAAGTTTTTTCTAATTTTTAATTTTTTCACCAAAATAAAGCCATACCTGAGAGAGATTTATAAATAGGATTACTCCCAATACTATAAGGTGGAGTAGGACGGAATGGTGGATTCAGAGATATGGAAATATGAATAAGTGACATGGATAGAACTGCTTATTCAATATTTTGAAATGATCCGCAATGCCTTACATATTTGCAGGACTAATAGGCTGAGGAACTACATTTTTTACAGGCGTAATACTTTTCAAGTAAGTAAAGACGGCATGAATATCCTCATCTTTCATTTCAGTAAAATTGAACCAAGGCATCGGAGGTAACATCATTCGACCATTCTCCAATCCTTTAAATTTACCTTGTGTTAATGCTACTTTAAATTGTTCTTCTGTCCAATTTCCAATGCCTGTTTCATCAGGAGTCAGATTTCCAGCAAATGAAATACCCCAAGGTCCAGCTGCAGCGGTCAGGTCAGGATAAAACATTCCAAAGCCTTCTTTTATTAATGGACTGTCAAATTTTATGATTGGTCTATCTGAAGGAAAACCAGACATTAACAGCTCTGGGATTATTTCAGGACCCATTTCTCCCATTCTTTTTGGTGAATGGCAGTCATTACATCCCATGATAGTCACCAGATATTTTCCATGACTAATCACGTCTTCTTCAGATGCAAGTTGAATTTGAGCCTCTTCGCTATTAGTAAGATTAGTTTCTTGGTTGCAGGAAAGCATGATTAGAGAAAAGGAGGCGAATATCGCGAAGCTCGAAAAATGATTTTTAATTATCATATTATAAATTTAGTTTGTTGAATAGGATAAAAGTGACCCATAATTGTGGTAAATGCTAATTAACTATTGAAGGATCCAATCATTTTCAAACCTCAATCTTTTTTTTGGAGGAAGTGAGATTGAAATTATTTTTTAATTTGGGGATAATTCCGAAGGTGAATCGGTTCACTTTTTATTGAGTAAAGGAATATGATCGATAATTTTCTCTACAAAGGTTATAAACCCAAAAAGAATAAAAAGGCATAGCTGAAGCAACACCAAAGGAAGGGTTGAATAGAGGATTACCTACGACTCCTGTTTCGGAATATACTTAGTTAGATGTACTAGGCTTAGATGGCGGCGGAGGAATTGTCAGGATGTAGAGAATAATAGCAAGTGTTGCAATGGCAGTTATTAAAAAAGTCATTGGCGCCCCAAACTGAAACCAAATAAGTCCTGCTAATGAACTTGCTAGCATGGTGCAAATGCTTTGGAATCCTGAAAATGTTCCGATAGCTGTGGCGGTGTCATTTTTGGCTGTAATATTTGAAATCCAGGCTTTTGAAATTCCTTCTGTTGCAGATGCATATATTCCATAAAGAAAGAACAATCCAAAAAACAGATACAGGTTGATGTTTGCAGACATGCCAAAGTAAACAACTGAAAATAGTAGAAGCCCAATTATAAAGACCCTTTTCAGTCCCACTTTATCAGCTAGAATGCCAATGGGAAAAGCGAATAGCGCATAAATAAGATTGTAAAAAATATAGATGCCAACTACCATTGTGTCTTCAAGCCCTGATTGTTTTGCTTTTAGAAGTAAAAAAACATCAGAACTATTGAACAATGTAAAAGCGAGAAGCCCAACGACTAACTTTTTGTATTCTGATGGGCTTTCTTTCCAATACTTGAGAAACGAAAAAAAGGGTACAGCAACTTTTGGTTTAATATCAGGTGTCTTTTTGCTTTTCAATAAAAACGAAGCCAAAACAGCAAGTAAACCAGGGATGAATGCGATGAAGAAAAGTGTTTTGTAATCCTCTGGGAAATAGTACAAATAAATCAAAGCTAAAGAAGGTCCGATTACTGCACCTAGCGTGTCCATTGAACGATGAAAGCCAAATACTTTTCCTTTAGTTTCCTGCGTCGCCTCGTCTGAAAGTATGGCATCTCTAGCTCCTGTTCTAATTCCTTTTCCGAAACGATCAATTGTACGAGCAAAGAATATCCAAAGTGGATAAATAAAAATCGCCATCATTGGTTTTGAAATAGCGCTAAACGCATAGCCAATTTGAACAAATGGGATTCGCTTGCCCGAAGAGTCTGAAAGTTTGCCGAAGTACCCTTTACTCAAACCTGCCGTCGCTTCTGCCACTCCCTCCAGAATTCCAATAAGCACGATGGAAAACCCAATTGACTTTAGATAAATCGGCATTATTGGATACAACATTTCACTGGCCGTGTCGGTGAACAAGCTTACCAATGATAATACCCAAACTGTCTTAGTTATGTATTTCAATCCACCTCAATTTTTACCATCCAAGAACAGTATTTATTTCGTTTTTAGCTTCTCTTTTTCCGGTTAAAATGGTTTCATTTTTTAGGACTCAATAGGGTCCGTTCTACAGCTACAGAATCTATTTTTTGACGTGAAAAATAAACAGGGAAGTATTGATCTTTGGCCCACGGCTCGAATAAGTTTCTGTAAAAAGGGCTTTCAGGATTTCCAGACTGTCCGGGACCATTTGTACTTACAGCGCCATCCCAGTCTCCTGTATTTACAATCATCCTAAATGAAGCACCTGAACTTTGTCTGTTGTTTCCGCCGGTTGATCCTGGCGTGTTTGCATTTCCTCCTCTAGGTAATGGGCCAAGATCTAATTTGGATTTTATGTCGTCGTTTACAAATTGACTTAGGGCATGTGCCATATAGGTGTGCTTGAATTTCTCCTGACCGTATTGCCACTTGCTCATATCCCCACCTAGCATTTTTTCGAGGTACTCAACTCCCTGATTAAAAGCATCAACAAGGAATTCATCTCTTCCCTGATCCGGATTTGGTCCAAACCTGCTGTCAGGTGCACTGATCCAATCGATGACCTTCTTCAGTTGAATCCTTCCGATTAGATTTCTTCCGGATTCGGGAATAAATCTTGAACTGGCAAGGGTGCTAATCTTATTTTCAAAGGCTACATAAATCGCTGCTTCAATAGAATTTGGTCCCAATGTAAAATCCCATCCGCGGAGTCTGTTCCTCGCTTCAGCAGATTTGCCTGTTAGGGGAAGGTCCAGAAGAAAAGGCATAAGAACTCTTGCAGGAATTGATTGATAATCAACTTGTAGAGCTTTCATATCATCCATATTAAATTTTTTTCCTGAGCCAAGTACTTCCTTAATCCGTTCTCCACGAAATGGATCCGCCCAAGAAAATCCTATGGCATCCCAATGCTCATAATCGGCTGGAGTCACATTTTGATTGGCCGTAGCGAAGTAACCTTGTGGAGGGTTTAAGGTATTTGGCTTTTGAATTATGGGCAAAAAACCATCCCATTCATATCTACCATCTCCTGGCACTGGGACAAGCCCACTAAAATTTCTTCGGATGGGAGCTATTCCAACAGATTGCCAACCAATATTTCCTTTTTTGTCTGCCCAAATCATGTTTTCACCAGGAATATGACTGTAGCTACAGGCTTCACGGAACTCCTCCCATGTTTTTGCCTGATCCATGCGCAAGGAGGCCAAATACGGTGATCCTCCAGGTTCCAGCCAGGCACCACGAATGGCATAAGCCTTATTGTGTACCGAATCCACATAAGTGACAGGACCATGACGGGTATATAATAGGTCTACATTTACATCAGCTTTATCCTTTACTTTGATCGTCTCGGTAACGACATTCATGTCTTCCCAAATTCCTTTGTATAAGTACTGATTCCTATTCTCTGGATTCAACTCATACACATATAAGTCTTCACCATCTGTACTGAAGATTGTCAGCCCCCATGCACCATATTCATTGTGTCCGATAGAAATCCCCGGAATTTCTGGCTCACCACCACCAATCACATTCCATCCAGGAGCCACCAAATGGACCATATACCGAAGCGAAGGAATGGCAATAGTCCGATGTGGATCATTGGCCATATAGGTATTGCCATCTGAGGTGAGCGTACCGCCTACCACCCAGTTATTACTACCGATAGCAAGAGGATCTTCCTTTTGTTGAGTTACAGATCCAAGTGCATTTTCGATTCCAGCACTTCTATATTCGGGTAGTATGTCATCTTGCTCGAACTCAACAGGATTTCGGTAAGCGTTGTACAATTCTAAAATATCATCAAATAAAAGCTCCTGATTGATACTTGGATCTAATTTAATATCTGGGTCTTTTGGGTGAAACCAATATAAATCTTTGACCTTTTCTTCTCCTAATTTTGCCACGCCGCGTGCTACCTCTAATTCTAGCTCAATATTCCCCAAAAGACCCTGATGCCGTGATATGACGACATCAGGTGTCCATTTTTCAGGGACTATATTGAGTAGCTTAAATTCTATTGGAAGTTGATCAGGCGTAGCCATAATCTCGTCGATATAGGCATTTACCCCTTGGGTATAAGCAGTAATTATTTCTTCCCCATCTTCATGATAGTGATTCATTTCTCCCGTCATATCACCACGATATTTAAAGAGCCTAGTACCAATGTCACGCTTCAATTCATTTTCACCTAAAATCTCAGCTACAGTTCCGGTGGCTTGACGTCTCCAGATTTCGAATTGAAAAAGCCGGTCTTTAGCTGCTGAATAGCCTTGTGCAAAAAACAAATCGTGCTGATTTTCCGCATAAATATGATTGACGCCCCATTCATCTCTAATTATTTCGACAGGTTCCTGCAGACCAACAATAAATAATTGATCATCAGATTTAGACCCACAGCCAAAAAGGCTCAGTCCAATTAAAATAGCAAGAAGAATTCTCATTGATTTTGGGAGATATCGGTGAATAATGTCATTAACGAGGTGATAAAATATGTCTGCAAGCCCAGCATATTTATACAGTCAGTTGGCAGTTGAATAGGGTTTAGATCTCAACTCCTTGATTTCTTAAGGTAATTTGAAATTACTTTTTAAAAAAGTGAAAAGATGTGGATTACTTGAATTGATTATTTGAACCCCGAGGATATAATTAGAATTTGTATAGGATGCTAAGTGATGCCAAAAAAAAGGTGTAGCTGGAACTACACCTTTTAGGATTATATGGATGTATTTGAGTTGAAATCTCCTTTCTTCCGACTCTACTTTTTAGGCATTATGCAAATATTTTAATAACGGATTTTACCAAATTGATCTTACTTTTTAGCCGGTTGATGTTCCATTTCTAAACCAACGGTAGTCCGTGGCTTAAATCCTGGCCATTCATTCTTTTCTGTATTTTCTTTGACATGTAAATAAGCTTTGTAGTCTTGATTTCCCTTGAGGTAAAAGCCCAGAAAGGCCGTCACAAAATGCTGGTTCACATTGTTAATTCTACGACTATCCCAAACAGAATCAGCATATCTCAAATACTCATCGATAGATCTTGCCGGGTCAAGTGCTTCTGCAGGTGCAGGATTGGGAGCGGTATTATGTCGGGCATCGAGGTAGG
>JAFMBQ010000289.1 GCA_017858365.1 Algoriphagus sp.
TCTTTTTGGAACCTTATTTTAAGATCGATGGAGGATCAAAGCGAATTAGATTCGTTCTACAAAAATTTCATCGCAGGCAAATCCAATATTTTCGAGAAACTCGAGCAACTCCTTCCCGTTATCGGATTAGAATTGGTCCAAGACCTAGAATCAAATCCCCTAGAATCGAAATTGGGCATCGTGACTCTAAAAAATAAAATCATTAAAATCCACCCCAAATCCCCTGCCTACCACAGACTCATGATCGGGGAGGAAATCACTTTTAATTTCACTGAAAAAAGTATTGCTATTCAAGGAATACAGCTAAACGGGAATGTATTCTCCTTTATTTTCCCTCTAGGAGAAGAAGTATATTTTCCGACTTATTCTCTAAAATTATCCTCTAAAATGGGTCTCAGAGAGAAATGGATGAGCTAAAAAAAAGGGAGCCTGTTGAGCTCCCTTTTACTGTTTTCACTTTCAATTCCAAATTAATAATCTGCGTCGGTAAGTGCAGGATTGATCTCCAAATTGGTCACTTTCGCTTCCAAAGGAACCGGAATCATAGGTGATTTGATCGTCCAAAGCATTGGAAACATTACTCCCTCCTTCACTTGATAATCAGAATAGAAGGTATCACCTGAAGCAGGGTTCTCATTTTTGATTTTCAAGCCAGTATTCTGGTCATAATAATTAATCAATTTCGCTCCACTCGCAGAGGCAATGATCACTTTATAGGCAGGAGTTCCATCCACGTCCTTCAAGCCGTCAAGAGTAGCCGTGTAGCCTTTCTCAACATACCAAGCCTCTGGGAATAAGTAAGCATTAATTTGAGCCTCATCAAGTTGTACTCCTGCAAGCTCCATATTCTGTCCTTGGGCACTGATAGAAGCTTTACCATCCTTGATCGTAGTTGCCTGCATCACATTCCCCATTACGGATGTTTTTTGTCCGTAGCCACCGGTCTCAGCATCGTACACTGCCGCAATCACTAAGGAATTACCCATGATTTCTGCTGCTAGGGTTAGCTTGGCAGTTTTGACAGCTCTTGCTTTATCCTTTCCACCAATAGCCTTTAGGTAGTTTTCCATTATCGATTCCACAGTCACATCAGCAGCTACAGCGGCCATTTCTTTGGCAGGAAAGCCCATGTTATCATACATGGTCACTTCTCCGAACTGAGCCAGCTTATCTTTGATTTCGCTAGCATTTCCTACAGCTGTAATGTATAACTCATCAGGATCAATCAGATTTTTTGCAGTTTGATTCACATCTTCCACCGTAAGCGCATTCATCTTCTGAAGATACGTCGCATAGTAATCTTTTGGAAGATTGTATCGCTCGGTATTCAAGGCAAAGTTCGCAACTGTGGAAGGGCTTTCAAGTGATCTGCCAAATGACCCAGCTAAATTCGCTTTCGCCATGTCTAGCTCTTCTTGAGTCACTCCTTCATCTACGAGCTTGTTGATCTCATAAATAAATTCATAAACAGCAGAGTCGGTTACTTCATTTCTAACAGAAGCATTGGCAGAAAACTCACCTACCAATTTATCTGCAGAGAGTGAGCTATACGCACCGTAGGTATATCCCTTGTCCTCTCGAAGATTCATAAACAAACGTGCTGATGAACCTCCACCAAAAATTTGATTCAATACTCTGCTTGAGATATACTCTTGATCTCCCAACTTCAAATCGATTGGCTGTGCGATGTTGATCACCGTCTGAACAGATGAACTTCTATCTACCAAACCGACTGCATTTTTTGAAGCAGCCACTGGTTTGTTGTAAGTAAAGGTTGGCACTTCACCTTTTTGCCATTTAGCAAAGTATTTTGTGACCACTTTCTCAGCTTCTGCTTTGTCCATATCACCTACGATTGCCAAGTAAGCAACATTCGGCTTGAAGAAGGTCTCGTAGTAAGATTTGACATCTGACAATTGTACATTTTTCACCGTTTGCTCTGTCTCAACTTCGCCATAAGGATGACCTTTTCCATAAACAAGCGCTGAGGATAATCGGCTTGAAATCGAATTTGGATCATCTTTACTGGTAGCCAATCCAGTTAACGTCTGCTTCTGAAGCTTATCTAGTTCTTCCTGAGGGAATATTGGATTATAAAGCACATCTGCCATTAGTTCTAAAACCTTATCCTGATGCTTTTTCAAAGAGGATGCAAAAATCGAAGTTGATCCAGCCGAAAGACTAGCTCCGATAAAGTCAATTTCCTCATCTAATTGATCCTTGGTACGATTTGCTGTACCAGCCATCATCATTTGGCCCACTATACCTAAAAGCCCCGCTTTATCACCTTCCATAATTGGATCTCGCTCCAATACTAGCGTAAATGATACTCGTGGAAGTTTATCATTTTTCACTACAAATACTTTCAAGCCATTAGCTAGCGTGAAAGTCTCTGCTTCACCGATTTTAATCTCCGGAGCAGGTCCAGATACCGGCAGTTTGCTTCGGTCCACTTGAGCAAAGCTCCCCACAGCGACCATCAGCATCAATACAAATGCTATTGCTATTTTTTTCATGTCTATTTTGATTGATTAGGTAAAACAATTACTCAGTAGGCTGAGCTGCTTTTGGAAGGTAATACAACACTACCCGACCATTAAGATCCAAGTATTTTTTTGCCACACGCTGCAAATCGGCTTTAGTCACCTTGCTAAACATCTCCATCTCCTTATTGATGTATTCTGTATCACCAAAGATCACGTGAGACTCCGCAAGATTTTGAGCAATACCTGCCATGGACGAATTACCACTTACTAAGTTATTTTCCATAATATTCTGGAGCTTTGCAAAATCCTGATCAGAAACACCCTGATCTTGAACCTGCTTAATCAACTTATCCACCTCGATTTCCAAATCCTTTGGCTCTACCCCCATATTGGTAATGCCATACATGATGAAAAGTCCTCCATCTTCTAATTCTAGAGGAATCGCCGCTAGAGCCAACGCTTTTTGCTGCTTATCCACCAATTCTTTGGTCATCAAAGAGGAATTTCCACCAGTCAAATAGGTGGAAAGCATCGAAAGTGCATAGGAGTCTGCATCAGTTCGCTTAGGTAGATTATAAGCTTGTATAACTGCTGGAATCTGGATATTGTCATATATAATATCTCGGATCTCAGTCGTCTTCTTAGGCTCAACTACGTTAGGTCTATAGATCTCTTTTGTTCCTTTTGGGATTTCAGAAAAATATTCTTTTACCCACTTTTCAGTCTGTGCATAATCAAGATCCCCTGCAATAGTCAGAGTTGCGTTATTTGGCACATAGAAGTCTTTGTAGAACTGCTGGAACTCGGCAATCGAAGCGGCATTCAAATCATCCAAGGAACCAATAGGTGCCCAACTGTACGGATGAATGGTAAAGGACCGCTTTAACGTTTCGATCAAAATACTTCCGTATGGACGGTTGTCATAACTTTGACGTTTTTCCTCTTTCACTACCTCGCGCTGAGTATCAACACCTGTCTGATCTACCTTGGATTGAAGCATTCGCTCACTCTCCATGTATAGCGCTAATTCCAATTCATTGGAAGGTAGCAACTCATAATAATATGTGATATCATTTGAGGTGAACGCATTAAGGGTGCCTCCTCTCGCTTGGATGATATTCATATACTGCCCTCGATCGATATTCGGTGATCCTTCAAACATCAAATGCTCAAAAAAGTGGGCAAATCCTGTTCGATCAGGCTGCTCATTTTTTGAGCCAACATGATAAAGTACGGAAGTGATTACGATTGGCGTCGTATTGTCTTGGTGCATGATTACATGCAAGCCATTGTCTAAATCGAACTCTTTGTATTCGATCTTCTTTTGAGCCAGTGCGGGCAAGGTCAACATGCCGGCAACCAACCCCAAAGCTGTGATTTTTCTCATCATACTCTAATTGGGTTTGTTTTCAATAAATTTATTCTAAAGTCAAATTGTTTTAAGCATGCCGAAAAAGAGTGATTTCAAACTCCTTAACTCTTCCTAGCGCCTTTTATCACAATTAATCTACTAAAAAATGATAATTTAATCAGACTAAAAAGTATTTAGTGATTTTTTATCAAAAATAAACCCGAAACATATTGCTTCGGGTCTTTTCTGCTATGGATTTAGTCTTGCCAAAATTTCTTTTGCCTCATGCCATTGCAGTCGAGGGCCAAACTGACTGACGATCTTCGAACTCGCCATGGAGGCAAGTTTCCCACTGGAGGCGTAGCTATGATCATTAGTGATCCCATACATAAAAGCTCCAGCAAACATATCTCCTGCTCCATTACTATCGATTGCCGTAGTTTGATAGGGTTCGATGTCAATAAAAGTATCTCCATCAAAAATCATAGCTCCATTTTTCCCTTGAGTGATTACAAATCGTTTGGCTACTTTTTTCAACTCCTCTCGAGCTTCCAACAAATTATCCTTTCCTGTAAACAGCATCGCCTCTTCTTCATTAGCAAAAAGCAAATCCACGCTCGCTCCAATCACCTCTGACAACGGCTCTTTGAAATACTTTACCATGGCAGGATCTGAAAAAGTCAACGCTACTTTCACCCCATTATCCTCAGCCACTTTCTTCGCATGAATCATTGCTTGCTTACCATTCTCAGAAGTAATCAGATACCCTTCGATGTACAAATACTTTGAATTTATGATTGCAGCTTCGTTCACATCAGCATTGGAATAAGTTTGAGTGATTCCCAAAAAAGTATTCATAGTACGCTCGGCGTCGTCTGTGACCATTACCAGACATTTCCCAGTAATTCCTTTTGCAAGATTACTTTCATTTAGATTATGAGTGACACCAGCATCTTTCATGTCATTCATGTAGAAATGGCCTAATTCATCATCTGCCACTTTGCAGGAATAGTAAGATTTACCCCCAAACTGACTTACCGCGATCACGGTATTTCCTGCTGATCCTCCACATTGCTTTTTAGCTAAAGTGGTATTAATCACCTTCATTAGCTCTTTTTGCCTCTCTTCATCAACTAAAGTCATGAGCCCCTTTTCCACACCGTTATCGGTGAAGAATTGATTGGTGACTTTAAATTCAATATCTACTAAGGCATTTCCGATTCCTGCTACGTCGTATTTTTTCATTTTGTGGTTATAAAGTTGGAAGGTTATAAAATTATAAGGTTGGTTTTCTTCAACATTCGATAGTTGAAAGTTGTGATGATTGTCATGGCTAGAACCTATTCCACTTCAACATTCTGGATAGTAATTCTCAAATAGGAACATCAAAAGAATTTCAAAATTGTAAAACTAGGCCAACTCTAAGTTGAATCTCGTAAATCTTAAATCTCACATCGTAAATCAATCAAATACCCGGTGTCTTTCAAACGGCTTCTCCCGATCAAATAAGAACCGATAGGTGTGATGGGTTTTGTAAATATCTGCCAAAAGCTGCTCGCAAACCCGCATCATTTTCGGATTGAAATCTCCAATCCAGTTCATCTCAATGGTCTTGTATTGGAAATCACTATTTCCACTCATTTTGTCATACTCCACTACCATGGCACTTTCTACGCCTTTTCCCTGATGCTCTGGCACCACTCCAAAGACTAAGCCCAGCATTTTATTGGGAGGAGAAAAAGTCTTGTACCAAAGGAATTTGAGCTTGCCGATCAGGTCCATTTTTCCA
>JAFMBQ010000290.1 GCA_017858365.1 Algoriphagus sp.
TACCAATTTGGCCACCGTTTCTGTCTCACCAACGATTTACTTTTAGTTTAAAAAAGTGAGTGGAGACACTCACTTTGGCGAGGGTCACTCACTTAGGCAGAAGAGATTTTGTTACCACAAGGAGCGCACTAAGTTTGCAAAGAGGCCACAAATGCGGATTAAATTTTTTTAAATTGATCCTGAAGGGATCAAACTTTTAATAACCATGGGTGGAACCCATGGATAAAAAGGGACTTCAATTCCTGTCTCCCGCCTGGAATCTCCCTTGGGAATACTAGGGCTTATGCGGGAGGATGGAAAAGAATTTTTTGAAACCTTAATTACAAATGAAAAGTGAGTGGAGACACTCACTTTGGCGAGCTTGGTCCTTCGGCTTTGTTTTTTTGACGCAGGTAATTCGGTTTCCAAAAAAGAAAAAACCAACCAACAGCCCACGAAATATAATACCAAAGCAAACTATAATAGGTCCATGGCTCGGACAGGAAATCAAACTCAAATCATAATTCTGGGTACACGTACCCTTTTGTAAAAAAAACCATAGGAGCGGCGAAAAATAATGGAAACCACCACTCCTTCTTCAGATAGATTTTAAAAAGCTTCATTTTTAAATCTAATAACTAAACTTAAATTCTTTCAAATCTGCAGGGATCATTTTCTCCCGAGCGAGCTCAATACCATAGAGGTACTCTCCCAATTCCGCGAAAAATGGAAATCCGATTTTATCATATTCGTAGATATCATCATTCAATGTTTCGTCGGCATTGACATAGATCACTGCCGTGAGAAAAAACTCCACTCCTGTTTCAAAATCTACGTAATAACTCCCGTCCAAAAGGTGACCATAAGCTTCACCAGTTTTATTGAAAAGCCGAAAATTGCTTGGGATAGCCGCTTTATCCATTCCGTCTTTGTAAAACTTCGAATACGAATCCCAGTATTCTGATTGTGGATAACTCGGATAATCACTCTCTCCCGGAAGCATACTCATGTACTTCAAGATCAAGTTTCGATGATCTTCATTCAGATTAAATCGCTCCGCATCCGGAAAAGCCATTGGGAAAGTTATCCGCTGAATCACTCCATGAAGATCAGAGATGGTAAATTTATTCTTGAATGAAAAGTCCATTCCCCGCTCAATCAGCGAATCTCCACTGTAATATGCTCGCCCGATTATCGGCTTTTCAGCATTGGAATAGATCTTTTCTGTTTGTCGGGCTGGAATTTTATGGATCAGATTTCCAGACTTATCCACAAATCGAATAGGGTTAAACATCCGGTTTTCTTCAGTGCTTGCTGCAAAGCTGAGGCGATGATTGATGATCGTTTGATTCATTTCTTTGTCAGCCAGTTTCTGATTGATGTAATCCTGACCTAGCAATTCATAAAGCCGGTTGAAGGCATCATTATCAGATACTAGCAAGATTTTCTTGATGTATTGTGCGATGCTCGGAAGTGAATCGATTGCTGAGTTATCCACATAAGCAGGCACTTGTGAGGGATGAATCGAATCCGTCAGCATGATGGTGTTTTCATCCAAACCCGGAATATTTTGCTCCTCCAGCCATTCCAATGCTAAAATCGCAACTGGCAATTTTACAGTGCTAGCAGGATAGAAGTACTTTTCATCATTCAAGTTGAAAGTAAAATCCGTCATCAGCGGATTTCCATGCTCGTTGCGTTCAATCTGGGTGTAAAGAATCTGAACCTGATATTTATCCCTATTTCTCAACACCTCTTTTAGAATCGGGAAATCTTCCAATCCATCCTCAAAAGGGATAAGCTCTTTTGGTTGGCAAGCTAAAAGAAGCAGTGAAAAAAGTGAGATTGAAACTATTGAGCGCATGTTTTAGAATTTCGATGATGAGAATTCAATTAATTTTTCAGCCAGAAGGTTGATATCCTCTTTCAAATGAAAACCCGAAATGACAATCCGGTTTACTTGAGGATCATTAGCGGTAGGATAAGGAAATGAAGAAGTAATGAAACCGTTTTGCTCCAGTTTTTCTACCCAAGAGTTTGCTGTATAGTTGAACACTGGAAAGTCTGCATTTCCTGAAACCCCATTAAGATCAGATATCAGCTGGTTAAATCTTATGCAGTTTGTGGATAACATTTCTTTCTGAGCTAAGTAAATCTCCTGACTCTCCAAGAAAGCCTGCAAATATCCTGGAGGACAAGGAGAAGCCCCGCCATAAATCGGTAGCTGTAAGATTTGGACTTTGATTGAGTTTTCACAGAGAATAATCCCAGCCGGAAGGCCTAATCCTTTTCCAATGGAACCTGACACGATCACTTTTGCTGGAAGCTTTTTTAGGTTGGCATAGGTTCCAAATAGTCCATTACCAATCACCCCAAAGGCATGGCTATCATCGATCAATAGGCTGAGCTCATGCTTGGTTCCTATTTCATGTAACCAAGAATAGTCGTGAATTTGGCTAGAAAGTGGATCTACTGCATTTCCCAGAATTAGGATTTTTTGAGGGGAAAGCTGATCACTTTTCGCTAGGCATATTGCCTTCCAATCTTCAAAACTTTGCCTCGGATCGGGGGCTAATTCGTTTGGCAGGATGGCAGGATGGGTATCTGGAGCAATCCAAGTGTCGGAAGCATCTGATTGTAAATGTCGCAACGCCGCGGTACCTGCCAAATAGCCGGAACTCATGACCAAGGCTGCTTCTGATTGGGCGGAATTTGCAAAAAAAGCCTCAAACTGATCATACACTGCCAATCGCACGTTATTCCCGCGACTTTGCCCGTGGTTCAAGCCATAGCGTCTGAGGCCCTCGACTACCTTTTCCTGAAATTCCGGAACCATCCCCATTCCCAAGTAAGAAGTTCCGCTGAAGTAGCGGTAACGCTTTCCTTGATGGAGAATAATTCGATCGATTTTTTGCTCCAGATTGAAGATGTTCAAGGGGCGTGGATTTACTTGGCGAAGATCTGTGAAGGATCTTGGAATGATTTGAATTCGAGTGCATTGCCGCAAGGGTCTAGGAAAAACATAGTGGCCTGCTCTCCCACCTCGCCCTTGAATCGAATATAAGGTTCGATCACAAATTCGATCCCATGTGCTTTTAGCTTATCTGCCAAGTTGTGCCATTCCTCCCAAGGTAGAATCGCACCAAAGTGACGAACGGGCACATTCTTACCGTCTACCGCATTGGTCTTTGCCAAAGCCAATTCCTCTGGCTTGATGTGTGCAGATAGTTGATGGCCAAAGAAGTTGAAATCGATCCATTTATCGGTGCTTCGGCCGATGTCGCAACCTAACAGATCTCCGTAGAAAGCTCGTGTCTCGTCAATGTCCCGAATAGGGAAAGCTAGGTGAAAAGGTTTAAATTCGCTCATATTGCTAAATTAGTGGGGATTTTTATCCGATCAAATTTAGGATTAAAAAGATCATAAAATGAATTCAAATAAGTCTGTTTCACTGGTATTAGGGAGTGGTGGCGCCAGAGGAATGGCGCATATCGGTGTGATTGAAGTTCTTGTGGAACGAGGATACCGCATCGAGGAAATTGCGGGAAGCTCGGTTGGGGCACTTGTTGGGGGTGTCTATGCCAAGGGGAATTTGCCCATATTCAAGGACTGGATTTGTAATCTGGGTCGCGTGGATGTATTTGGCTTAATGGATTTTTCTTTTTCCAGCCGAGGATTTATTAAGGGAGACAAGGTTTTTTTAGAATTAAAAAAGATCGTTGGTGAATGCCTGATCGAGGAGTTGGATTTTCCATTTTACTGCAATGCGGTGGATTACCTAGAAGGAACAGAACGAGTTTTCGAATCGGGGAGCTTGTTTGCAGCCCTTCGCGCTTCCTCCAGCATTCCTACTTTGGTACAGCCAGCGGTCATAGACTCGATAGAATACATCGATGGAGGCGTGCTTAATCCATTGCCTATGGATCTTCTTAAAAGCTCCAAAGAAAATCTGGTGATCGCGGTTAATCTCAATGCACTCGGCGGAAGCTATCTGAATCCCCCTAAAAAAGATCAGGATGGGAAAAGCCTGATGAAAATGCCAAG
Source organism: Algoriphagus sp. (assembly GCA_017858365.1). Classification (GTDB taxonomy): domain Bacteria; phylum Bacteroidota; class Bacteroidia; order Cytophagales; family Cyclobacteriaceae; genus Algoriphagus. Next base: position 4,024 of record JAFMBQ010000290.1, read on the forward strand.
TTGGATGAAGGAGTATCAGAAAAAAATGACTGGCTACTTCGACACTGAAGATAAATCTCCCAAAAATAAAAGCTTGGGTTCGCTCGACCTCCTCAACCGTTCCATGGAATTGCTCCATGATCGGGTGTCATATTTGACCTTGGAAAAGCATCCTGCAGATATTCTGATCGAAATCAGCAAAAAGCAGGCGAGTACCATGGAGTTTTATCGAGCGGCCGAGCTCGTAGAAATTGGTCGAATCAAGATGACTAATGCACTAAATAGACTCGAAGATGCAGCCCAGTGAACTGAACCGGCTGCTCGGAAATATTGATATCTACCTGCTGGATCAGATTCTGAAAAATCGCTTTTCTACAGGAATGAAAATCCTAGATGCAGGCTGTGGGGAAGGTAGAAATGCAGTTTACTTTCTAAATTCAGGCTTTCAGATTTTTGGAATCGATCAAGAGGAATTGGCGATCCAGTACCTAAGATTTGTTGCAAAAAGTGTACAGCCTAACTATGATGCCCATCGGTTTCAAGTCGGTCAACTTGAGGAAATTCCATTTCATACCGGCGCCTTTGAGGCGGTGATTTGTTCGGCGGTTTTGCATTTTGCAAAAGGGGAAGCTCATTTTTGGGAAATGATGCAGGAGCTCAGTCGGGTCTTAAAACCAGGGGGAATTCTTTGGTTTCGGATGTGTACCGATTTTGGTTGGATTTTGGGGCAGAGTTCTGAACTGGGTGAGGGCAGATATCTGTTGCCGGATGGCTCGGAGCGGTTTGTTTTGCAGCAAAATCACTTGGATAAAATTCTGGAACTGGGATTTCAATTTTTGGAAGCACCCAAGACGGTTTTGGTTTTGGGGCAACGCGAAATGGGGGTTTTTGTATTGGAAAAAATAAAGTCCAAGTCTGGAGTGGAGCAATAATTTTCACCGTAAAGGTCACCAAGGAGAGGCAAAGGGAGCCAAGAGAAAAGCCCCAGAAGTGCGACCTCTTTGAAGTAAAGAATAGAATAACGCCCTATTTAGGTTTTGGCCGAGCTGGCGTCAATTAGGGGTTAGCGTGAAGTCAAAACGGCTTGAGGGCAAGCTTTTAAACACAGAGGCACGGAGGTTGCACGGAGATTATTTATTTGGATTATAATTCTTTCCGCTGCGTTTAGGGGCGAAAGATTTTGCCTTTACTGAGGTAATGGAATACTGATCCAAAACCTTGAATAATATCCCTAATTTTGCGCTATGGAGTTACAATACGCACTTGAATTGACCGGAACATTCGTCTTTGCGATCTCTGGCGCTTTGGCAATTCGGGAGCGGGAGCATGATTTGTTTGGGGCTGGATTTACGGGCTTTATCACGGCGATTGGTGGAGGAACTCTCCGCGATATTTTGCTGGACAGCTATCCAATGGTCTGGATTGGAGACATTTGGTTTTTGTACGCTATCCTTTTAGGGATTTTGGCTGCCTTTATATTCCCAAGTTTTTTAAGTCGTCTTCGCAAAACCTTCTTTTTATTTGACACCCTTGGGATAGGGTTTTTTACCGTCTTGGGTGTGGAGAAGGCGCTGAGTCTAGGCGTGCGACCTGAGATTGCTGCGATTATGGGGATGTTTTCC
>JAFMBQ010000291.1 GCA_017858365.1 Algoriphagus sp.
TCCGGCGCCGGTGACAACTGCTACTCTTCCTTCAAGATTAAATAATTGACTGATGTATGTATTCATAATAATTAAATTAACGCATTGATTTCATTAAACCTTCCATTTTTTCTGCCCATTTCCACAAAACGAATAAATCCGATCCCATAATGGCATAGGTGTATCCCAGATTAAAAAGATCCTGAACACTTTCAGGAGTAGTATCAGAGACTTGTGTTCCACAGCTTTTTCCAAACTTTTCACATGCTGCAATAACCTTGAGGGAAGCTTCAATAACCAAAGGATGTGAGGTCTGTCCGGGCACTCCCAATGAACCTGAAATATCATAAGGGCCAACCATTACACCATCAATCTCGTCAAAAGCAAGCAAGGATTCAATATTATTAACTGCCTCTATTGATTCAACCTGGATCAGGAAGGTAGAAGTATCATTCCATGACTGAATGTATTTATCAAAATCGAATCCATAAGTATGGGCCCGATTCACACCATAGGTACGTTTACCAACAGGAGGATACTTTAGTAGCTTAATCAGATTCTCAACTTGCTGAGGGGTATTGACCATTTGAACCAACATTCCATCAGAACCCGACTCCATTAGTGGTTTCAGGTAATCGTCTGAATGAGAAACAGGACGCGGGATACAAGGAACACCGTAGCTTTGACTCGCAGCAATTATCCGCTGTGCTTCTGACAGGGAAATTGTGGAATGTTCCATATCTATTGCGATGAAATCAAATCCTGCACGAGCGAAGGTTTCTGTAATTGATGGGTGAGAATAGGAAACCCAGCCTGCAAATAGTCTTTCTCTATTTCGAAGCCTTTCTTTAAGGGACTTTCTAATTTCAAATATGTTGTTCATAACCTTCTCCAGTTAATTTTCTAATTTGATGTCTGTGTGGACCGTCATAAGGTCTATAAAAAGGGGGAATGTAATAATAATACTCTTGATGCCAAGGACACAATTCGTCTATTTTAATACTATCAAGAGAATTCCAGGGATAATCTTTAAACCTGGTCACTGTCCCATCTGGCAATGTTTTCTCTTCACGATTACAACAGTAAAAATCTAAATCCCTTTTGGCAGCAACAGCATATAAATCATCAAAATAATTGCGAATATATTGCGGATCCATTTCTTGCATAGATGCTATATTGATCGCCAAATCTATCGGACAATCTTTCAATATTTCATGATTTGAAGCTTGAATAGCGATCACACGAGTTTCTTCGGGGTCACCTGCACTTTCCAAACTTGCTAAATCACTAAGCTCGGTTATTAATTTCACCGATTTTTGAAACTTTTCATCTCCCAAAAACATCTTTAAATACCAGAGATCCACAAGTAAGGTCTTATTGAGGTTGACCAATATCACTGTCTTCGCAAAATTATTAGCTAGAAGCAAGGTTGCCATTGTTCCAAATCCATCACCTATAACTACTATGGTGGATGATGGTGAAAGTTTATTAGGCAAATGATATTTAAGATATGAAACTGTTATGATTTGTCTTAGTACATCGAGATCAAATGCTCTGCCTTGTTGTTTTAGTATGCTTTTAAATGTTTTCTCAATCGGCAGAAAACTTTTGTTTAACTTACCCATCATCCGGAATTTCTCCTGAAGGACTTGACTCATTAAATATTTCAATCCAGTATACGGCTTTGAACTTCCTCCAAAACCTTTTAGACCTTTAAATCCACTACCGGTAAATTCAAAATCAGAATGAAATTTATTCCAATGGGAGCTAGACCCAGGATCATCCTTAATTATTTCCTGAGATAAAAAGGAAATAGTATCCACCCCATGATGAATCATAATTTTTCGTTAAATAAAGCTTCAACCACCGGGTGCAGGTGTAAAAGACCTACAAGCTTCCTTGATTCATTGAGTACAGGCAAATCCCAAATTTTCCGTTCTCCCATTGTTTTAATAACGTCGTGCACCTTATCCGAAATTTGAGCAGTGAGCGGCGTTTTAGTCGAATGGTCAAGTGCATCATCTATAAAAAAAGCAGAAAAGGGCTTCTGTATGGATAGCAATTGTCTTCGTATATCTCCATCAGTGAAAATTCCCAGCAATGTTTGTTCCTCATCAACCACGCAAACAATTCCTAAACTATGTTTATTCATTTCCTCAAGCGCTTCTTTTAAGATTACGGTTCTGCCTATTACCGGGAATTTCCCAAATGGCAACATAACTTCTTTAACTAACATATAAACTATTTTTGAGGGTGAACATTATCTTCTCCATATTTTTCAAGTAGCTCCAACCGAACTTCATGAACTCTTTTGGCCTGGGAAAGTATATTTTCTAGATATTTGATATCTAACACGGTATTTGCATCAGATAAGGCCTTAAGAGGATTGTCATGAGTTTCCATAAACAGCACATTAATACCATTCGCCACTGCAGATCTTACAAGATGAGGGATGAACTCACGCTGACCACCAGAAATATTACCCATAGAAGTTGGCAATTGGATAGAGTGTGATGCATCAAAACACACAGGATAACCGGTATAGGCCATGATTGGGAAACAGGTCATGTCATTAACAAGCATATTGTAGCCAAAGAAAGTCCCACGGTCAGCAAGTATAATTTGGTGACAATCAGCAGCCTCTAGCTTTCTAACAGAGTTCTTCATATTCCATGGGCTCATAAACTGTCCTTTCTTCAAAAGAATTGGCTTACCTGTTTTTGCAGCAGCTTTTAGAATAGAAGTTTGACGACAAAGATAAGCCGGGACTTGTACAAGGTCACAAACTTCACCTGTCGCAGCGGCCCATGCAGGATCAGAGAAATCTGAAACAACTGGAACCCCAAACTCTTTTCTGATATCCGACAATATTTGCAAGCCATCATCAATCCCGCATCCATGGAAACTAGTGGGTGAGGAACGGCAATCCTTATCGTAACAAGATTTATATATGTATTCAATACCAACACGACGGCAAATATCACCAATCATCTCAGCCATTTTAAAGGCATGATCCTTGCTTTCAATTGCACAAGGTCCGCCAACGTAAACTAATGGCAGACGATCACCAATCTTAATCGGCTTTACATCTCCGTAACCAACACTTACAATTTTCTTTTCCATTTATTAATTACTATTTTTTTTGCTTGAAATAATTCTGTCAGTTACCTCGCGAACAGCGCCTTCTCCACCGTTTTTTTCAGTTATCAACCTAGCTATTTCTTTAACCTCTTTGACTGCTTTAGGTACCGTAATTGGAAGACCCACTGCTAGTAAAAGCTCAAGATCGTTTAAATCATCTCCAATGTGGGCAACTTCTGAAATATCAAGATTTAAATCTTTCAATAACTGCCTCATGGTATCCATTTTATCTTTTACCCCCAGATAACAGTGTTTTATCCCCAAAGCTTTGGCTCGATGATAAATAGCTTTGGTTGTACTTCTGCTGATGATACAAACATGAACCCCAGAATCCATTAAATTTTGAATCCCCAGACCATCTAAAACATGAAATTTCCTTATTTCATGTCCTTCTTCATCATAATAAAGGCCCCCATCAGTCATCACACCATCAACATCACAACTAAGTAATTTTACTGATTGTAATGCAGAAGTTATATCCAGGGGTGATTGCATAATGAGTTTCATAAATCTTGTTTAAATTAGGGTGCAAAGAAAGAAAATTTAATTTGTATATCAAACTAATAAATCTCGATCAACTCTAACCATGAAATACATCAAAAGAATTTTCAGTTGACCTGAATACAACAGGTCTTGCCATGTTTAAACGACTTATGATTTTTACCTTAGCTGTCTCCTTAGAATTAACATCGCATTTAAAGATTCTAAGACCTCTTGGGGGAATAATTAGAATTGTATTAAACGTATCTGATTGATCGGTAATTTTTAAGTTAATTGTTATTTTCTGACTGGAACTTGTTGTGTTTACAAAAAACAATTCATAACTAGCATGCCCGGTAAGTTCATGTTGTAAACAATATTCCCTATTTCTAAAATTTGAAGTTCCAAGAGACTTCAAGGATTTTTTAGAATCCTCAGCAATGGCATCAAAATTACCATGAACATATCCTTTGGTTTTGGATAGCTTTGTATTTTGAAACCCAACATATCCTCTCTCAGCAAGATATGACTCTTCGCCTTCAAGCCAACCTGAGTAAAAATTGTGAAAGCAGGAAAAGGTTCCAATAGATGGCATATCAGGAAATATTGAGTTTAAGTCGAGGGTAGTTCTCCCAACATCATGCTTTAAACTTTCATGCGTATGTATTATTTTACCATCCTGATCAAAAAAAACCAATCTTACATTATATGGTTTATCAGAATCAACAGGATCAAAAAGCCTCGGTAGGTTTAGTAATTCAAAGTATGTTTTCCAAGCTCCATTTCTAAAGGGAAATTGATCACTAATCACCGATTTTATCTCATCAGGACGTCTTATAAAACTAATTCTATTTAGAATAAAATTTTTTACAAAAGACGGTAGAATTTTTTTTGCGATTTGATTGACTTTATTTGGCAACATAAATCAGGATTTAAGAAATTCAGACCATTGTGATTTTGTATGCTTTTGGGAATTAAATCTATTTCCAAAAAGTGTTAAACTACCAGGTGGATGAGTATGTTCAAGACTCAAAATTGAAGAAGTTTTGCTTTTCCCAAAACCAAATGGTATTCCAGCCATGGTTTTGCATTGAAAAATAGGTAATTCTTTATCAGTAAAACCATATTGATCTAAAGGAATTATATTGACACAATTATTTTTGACCTTTACAGTATCTATTCTTTTTCTCGTGTTAGAATTATAAATTTCCAATTCAGACCATCGAAACACTGGAGAAGACTCTACGTTGAGCAAAACAAAATAATTTTCTGTCTCTTGCACTTGTATAAAAGGATGAAAAGTAAGAAGGCTAGCCTTATTGGGAAAGGGGTTAACTTCACCTTGATAGCTTGCCTGAGCTCCATTTCTTTTGAACCCGACTGTAGCACGCCATTCAGGCCAATGGGTTGAAATAAGATGGTCAGGTTGCAAAAGAGTTAACTCCGGATCTGGCTTTTCAGTGCTTATTTGAAATAGTATGATCTCCGATTCTGACTCGTTCAACTTTAGATCAAACTGATTGGCCTCAAACATTCTAAATCTGTCCTGTTCTATAATACCCTCATCGCTGGCATGCCAAACCTTGCCATCGGTCCTGAAAGAAGTCACAAAAAGATCACCTTTCACAGGTCTTTCCCAGTCATTTGGTGAAAAATTAGCCAGGGTAGTAAAGCCGGCTGCATCAGTAATGCTAAACAGGGGAAAATACGCCATAATTTTCTAAAATTAGATTCTTAATCCTAAGAATTTTTAATTGCCACAGCTCTTAACCACCAGGAAGGATTAACTGATTCCACATGTGGTTTAAACGGGTTTATTGAGGCCATTTCCAAGGGGGTAAGAACTTCATCTAATCCCGCTTCGTACTTAGCAAAAGGTGCTACAATCCCCATATTTAACAATTTAGTTCTTATAGCACTTAATTTATTGGTGAAAATAGAATCACCTTGCAAAGAAGTTATTTCACGTCCATGATAACTAACTCCAATACCAGAAAAACTTAGATTTTTCAATAAACTT
>JAFMBQ010000292.1 GCA_017858365.1 Algoriphagus sp.
TATATCTTTAAAATCGCAGCATAACTAGTCCAACTTTTAAGCGGAAAGAGCACATTTGGAATTGGTCCTAGCGATTGTTTTTTCTAATTTTCCCTATAAAAGAGATATAAAAAAAGGTTCAAGTCTGAAGACTTGAACCAAAATGAATAAAATTGAACCATGTTTATCTGAATGGAAATGGAATTACTAAATAAGTCCAATTACCAGCTATTGGATATCCAACATCGGACACCCGGCATCAGACTTTTATATCACTGTTTCGAAATAAGCGATGGTCTTAATAAGTCCTTGACGAAGCGCAACTGTTGGCTCCCAGTTCAATTCTTTTTTTGCTAGATCGATTACCGGTCTACGTTGCATCGGATCATCCTGTGGAAGAGGAAGGAAAATCAGTTTACTCTTGCTATTTGTAAGTTCGATGATGATTTCTGCCAATTCAAGCATGGTGAATTCACCTGGATTTCCAATATTCACTGGTCCGGTAAATCCGTCCCGACTATTCATCAAGCGGTACATTCCTTCGATATTATCATCTACATAGCAAAAAGATCTGGTCTGCTTTCCATCTCCATACATGGTGATATCCTGACCTCTCAAAGCCTGTACGATAAAATTGCTAACTACTCGCCCATCGTTAGGATGCATTCGTGGACCATAGGTATTGAAGATCCGCATTACCTTAATCGCTACTTTATGCTGTCTATGATAGTCAAAAAATAAGGTTTCTGCACATCTTTTGCCTTCGTCATAGCATGCTCTTGGTCCTAAAGTATTGACGCTTCCTTTATAGCTTTCTGGCTGAGGATGAACTTCTGGATCTCCGTAGATCTCAGATGTGCTAGCCTGAAGAATTTTGATTTTCAGTCGCTTAGCTAGCCCAAGCATATTCATCGCTCCAATCACAGAAGTCTTCGTAGTTTGTACCGGATCAAACTGATAATGAACCGGAGAAGCTGGGCAAGCGAGATTGTAAATCTCATCTACTTCAACATAGAGTGGGTGAGTGACATCATGCCGAAGTAATTCAAAATTCTTATTATCAAGAAGATGATGGATATTTCTTCGGTTTCCGGTGAAAAAATTATCTACGCACAAAACTTCATTTCCTTCATTTAAAAGGCGGTCGCAAAGGTGACTTCCTAAAAAACCCCCTCCACCACTTACTAATATTCTTTTCATGTTTGAATTAATCTGTTAAAAATACACTTGGTAAAAATAGGGAATTGTTTCAAATAAGAAGAGCTCCTAAATTTAGTTAGGTTAAAACCAATCTTCTTTCATAGCTATTGTAGGGTAATTACTAGATTTCAATCGCTCAGCAAGTGATTTGATTTTTACCAGTTCATATTCCATGAAGTAGTTAGCAGTTTCCATTTTCCCTAAATAGAAATTCTGATCTGATTCCACTCGAGCCATTCTTTCTCGGGCTGATCGAGCCTGATTCAACCACATCCAACCCATCGCCAATAGCCCGCAAAGCTCTAAGAAAAGCGTCGCATCTGCCAAGAAAATGGCTGGACCTTCTTTTGATTTTTGGAGCAGGATGTTCGCTGTGGCATTGGCATTGGCTAGATAGCTTTCTACGATAAGCGCTAATGCTTCACAGCCAACAGTCAATTTTGCTTTGCTTATGCTTTTTAAGATCTCTTGATTGAGCATTTTCCAACCCAAACCATCATGAATCAGGACTTTTCTGCCTAATAAATCCATTCCATGAATTCCTGTGGTTCCTTCGTGAATTGGATGGATTCTCGCCTCTCGGTAATATTGCTCCACTGGGAAATCTGTCGTGTAACCCGCTCCTCCTAAAATTTGAACAGCAGCCGAGGTGCTTTGAAGCCCCATTTCTGAGGGGTAGCTTTTTGCGATTGGAGTCAAAAGATCTAAAAGTGCTTCTTGTTTGGCTTTGATCACCTCATCAAGTTCATGGCTGATCTCATCAGAAAGTTTGGTGCAGTAGAGTATGAGTGCCATGGAGCCTTCAGTGATACTTTTTTGGAAAAGCAACATTCTTTTTACATCTGCGTGAGCAATAATCGGTACTTGAGGTTTGCTAAGATCTTTTTCATCAATTTTTCTGCCTTGTGGCCGTTCCTTTGCATAAGTAAGTGAAGCTTGATAAGCAGCCGTAGCTATTGCCACTGCATTCATCCCCACTCCAAGACGCGCTTCATTCATCATTTGAAACATATATTTCAAACCTAGATTGGGTTCTCCAACAAGATAGCCTTTACAGCCTTTGTTTGAACCGATCATCAAATGTGCAATTGGTGCGCCCTTATAGCCCATTTTATGATAAATCCCTTCGGTCAAGACATCGTTTGATTCTCCTGAGTCGGCTCTTTTTTGAGGCACTACAAATAAAGAAATACCTTTGGTACCAGCAGGTGCTCCTGAGATTCTTGCAAGCATGAGGTGAATTACATTATCTACCGCGTCGTGGTCACCACAGGAAATATAAATTTTCTGGCCCTTGATTAAATAAACTCCTTCCTCATCTGTAGGCTGGGCACTTGTACTCAAGTCAGAAAGTGAGCTTCCTGCATCGGGTTCGGTCAAGGCCATTGTTCCCTGCCATTCTCCGGAGTACATTTTAGGAGTGAATTTTTCTACCAAAGCTCTGGAGCCAAATGTGCGAATCAGATTTGCCGCGCCCGTAGTCAAAAAAGGAAAAACACTCGCAGAATAATTAGCTGCTTGTAGGATAAAACCAGCTGCTAAATGGATTGTCCATGGGAGTTGCTGGCCTGCTTCGGCATAAGAGAAAGTTGCATTGATCCAGCCATCCTCACCAAACTGCCGAATGATAGCTTTCATTTCCGGATGGATTTTTATTTTCCCCGCTTCCAAGGTGGGTTCCTTTCGGTCCATTTCAGTAAGTAGGGGATAGAGCTTTTTCCGAGCGATCTGGTCCGCAGAATCCAAAATCAGCTTAAAGGTCTCTTCGCTATGATCTGCGAAATAGGGTATCTGGGTTAATTGAAGGCAGTCTAAATTTTCAAAAAGTTGAAAATTCAATTCTTGTCTTGAATAGAATTTGGCCATGATTAAGATTCTGGTTTATCCAAATATCGGATAATTTTGGCAGGATTACCTGCAATAACTACATCTTCTTGGAAGCTTTTGGTTACCACTGATCCGGCGCCGATCACTACTCGATTTCCTATTGTAACTCCGGGACAAATCACACTGGAACCTCCGATCCACACATCATCTCCGATCGTGATCGATTTTCCAAACTCCCAAAATTCTCCTCTTGGTTTAGCCTCAATTGGATGCGTCGCTGCATAAAATTGAACATTCGGGGCAATAAAAACCCGATCTCCCAGAGTCACTTTGTTGACATCGAGGACTACGCAATTGAAATTGAAAAACACGTCATCTCCTACATGGATATTGGATCCGTAGTCGCAATAAAATGGAGGTTCAATCCAGAAGTTTTTTCCACTGGAACCCACCAATTTCTTTACCAAATCCGCTCGTAATTCCACCTCTTTAGGATCGGAATCATTGAGTGCTTTAGTGATTTTTCTAGCTTGAAGACGCTCATTGACCAATTCCGGATCTCCGGCTTGGTACCATTCACCTGCAAGCATTTTTTCTTTTTCAGTCATTTTTTTTCGCGAAAATCAACGCGGCTTCCACTCCTCGGATTTCTGCAAGGCCTTTGAGTCTTCCAATTGCGGAATAGCCGGGGTTAGTCTTTTTGGTCAAATCATCCAGCATCTGATGCCCATGATCTGGGCGCATGGGAATGCTTTTTTGTCTAGCGGCTTGTACTTTGATAATTTCATTGATCACACTGATCATGGGCACATCACCTTCGAGGTGGTTATCCTCGTAGAAGTTGCCTTCAGCGTCTCGCTTGGTACTTCTCAAATGAATAAAATGAATATTTTTTCCAAATTCCGCGACCATTGCTGGCAAGTCATTGTCTTCTCTCACCCCAAATGATCCGGTGCAGAAAGTAAGTCCATTGAATGGGCTAGGTTGATCTTTCAGGATTCTTCTAGCATCAGCCGCAGTACTCATGATTCGGGGCAATCCGAAGAGCGAGAATGGAGGATCATCGGGATGAATTGCCATAGCTACGCCGCAAGATTCTGCCACCGGGACTATGGCATCTAGGAAAAGACGGAGGTGATCAGCAAGTTTGGCCGCATCGATTCCTTTATACGTCGCTAGCATAGCCTTGAACTCTTCCATCGTATAGCCGATCTCTGATCCAGGAAGTCCTTTGAGGATATTATCCACAATCATTTGATGCTTGGCAGGCGTCAATGAATCGTAATAGTTTTTCAGCTGATCGTATTCTTTCTCACTTAGTTCTTCTTTTGCTCCTGGGCGATTCAAAATAAACAGATCGAAAGACTGCACTGCTTTTTTCTCAAAAAGTAATGCTTTTACACCATTTGGAAGCTCATGCTCAAGATCTGTCCGAGTCCAGTCTAGGATCGGCATGAAGTTATAGCAAATCGTAAATATGCCCTCAGCTGCCAAATTCCTGATGGTTTGCTGATAGTTTTCAATTTGTTTTTGATAATTACCAGAGCGGGTTTTGATTTCTTCATGTACTGGTACAGATTCTACCACTGACCAAGTGAGGCCCGCAGCTTCGATGATTTCTTTTCGCTGTTTAATCTCTTCTTGGCTCCATACTTCACCATTTGGAACATGGTGCAAGGCCGTAACGATTCCAGTTGCGCCAGCTTGTCTTATGTCGCGAAGGCTAACCGGGTCTTTGGGGCCATACCACCGCATGGTTTGTTGCATTGTGATCATTTTCTTGAAGAATAAGGGATTAGAGAATAAGAGATTGGAATCCCGATAGTCATCGGGAGCGTATAAGTTAATATTGGATTAGAAATTAGTCATAATAGTTGAGATTAGACGCCTGAATAAGCGCTGAATCCACCATCTACAGCGATGACAGTGCCGGTGACAAATGCCGATGCATCTGCACAAAGCCAGTGTAAAGTTCCCAGCAAATCCTCAGGGTTGCCAAAGCGATTCATTGGCGTATGGCTTATGATTTGATTTCCTCGCTGAGTGAGGCTTCCATTTGGTTCTGTCAACAAGCTTCTGTTTTGTTCGGTAAGGAAAAAACCGGGAGCCAAAGCATTGACACGAAAATCAGCCCCATGCTTTGTCGCCAATTCTACCGCCAAAAACTTGGTGGAATTATCTATAGCAGCTTTTGCCGCAGCATAACCCATTACTCTGGTCATTGGTCTTGAAGCCGCCATTGAGGAAATATTGATAATGTTTCCTTTTCCTGATTTGAGCATCAAAGGAAGCAGTGCTTTGGTAGGAAGTATTGTTCCAAGGAAATTGAGGTCTACCACTTTTTTCAAAGAATCTGAATCTAAGTCCAAAAATGTCTGGTCAGGTCGAATTACAGCCCCGGGCATATTTCCTCCAGCGCCATTGATCAAAATGTCTATTCCACCAAATTTTGCAGCGAGCTTATCCGACAGTTGGCCCAAAGCTTCTTCATCCGTCACATCAACAGCGTAGCTTTCAGCTTTCCCTCCAGCTTCACTAATCTCAATCTTTAATGAATCAATTTTTGATGCTGTTCGACCTAGTAAAATGAGCGTTG
>JAFMBQ010000293.1 GCA_017858365.1 Algoriphagus sp.
GCTAAAAGGGGATGTTAAATCGTCAGGTAATAAGAGTTCTGTATAGTTGTCAATTTTTTCAAACAAAAATGGAAATATGGAGTGAAGCTGATTACATACAGAAACTAACAGAATACGAAACACCTCATTGTCGGAATTATTACTGCTAACTTTACCATCCAATAAATTCAATATATGTTGATGATCTATAATCAGCTCGGTTGGTATACTTCCACTATGAGCTGCATCCAATAATTCAGGACTAACACTATTAGCAGCATTAGCTGGAGTTAAAACCGACATGCCTATGGACTGATAACCATTGGCATCCATAAAGCGCAAAGCCACCAAACGGTTGAACCAGGTATAGGCTACCTTTTCAATAACCTGTTGCTTACCACTTCTATCAATTGCCTCTTTTAGTTTTTTTAAAGTATTTGCTTTACCTCTTAGTTCAGCAGTATCACGGTTGAGTACATTGTCAAGTTTTGCTCCAACTTGTTCTATTAATTTTAATCTTGTTGCCTGAGCAAATTTCTTTAGCTGGTTAGTATTCATTAGTTCAAAGTAATGTTTCTATTTGCATTTATTTGTTCCATCATTTCTTTTTTCAAATGTTTGAGGTAATCATCCACATCTGATTCTGACTTAAGTTGGCTTTTCTCAAAACGAATTTTCATTTCTACACTACGAAGATGAATGAATAGTTCCTTAGGTTCATTAACACCGGATATAGACTTTGAAATGATTTTTGATAAATGATTAAGTTGATTTGTAAATAAATTGCTCAGGTTTTGTCTTTCCTGCATTAAATTTGCTATGTAATTCTGGTTTCTCGACCTGGTTTCTACTTCGCGTAATGGTTTGAGTAATTCTTCTTGTTGTAAAGGATTTAGTTTCTCAAAATGCTCTTGTTCTGATAGTTGTTTAATTTTTACTATAGAAGATTCAATGGTTTCATTTCTCTCTTGATCTAATCTTTCTTTAATCCTCTGTTGTAAAGTGTCCATGGCCTTTTTCACTTCTTGCATTATATTACCGTTATAAGGCATTGGTGAATTCATAGCTTCTAATAATATTTGTCTTTCATCATCTTTATCTATGTAATCGAAATTTGCTTGATTTCCATTTAGAAAATTCAGCATTCGGTCATATATTTTTTTTTGTTCACCTGACATGAATTTCTTAATTGGGTCAAGAAAACTCTCTTTATCATCAATTAGCTCATTTTCAAAAGAAGAAGAATTAGTTACCAAAGAAGTGTAATCAAGGGCAATCAGTTTTGAAAGTAATTGTTGTAAAGGTTCTAAAGATTTTAAAAAATGATAAGATTTCTGCTGGGTTAATAAATTTTGAATTTCATTTAATAAAGCGCTTGCCTTATTTTTAAAATGCGAGACAACATCTTTTACCTCAGTGTAAGGATTTGTTTCATTAAAGGTGTCTAAATGAATTTGTTTTAAGAGGTTTATTTTATTTCTGTCAATTTCTATCTGGGGTGAAACAATAGTTGTAAGATAATTTCTATTGTTATTCATAGCCTCTAAAAATTGAACATCATCTAGCATATTTGTATTTTGTTTTGCCTCAATTTTTCCTCTTCTAAAAAGTTTAGCGGTGATACACCAAATGGCAAAAGGAGTCCAACCATAAGGTTTTTTGCTAAAATTTAGGGATAAGTCAGATAAGTTAGTTTTATCATGTTGATTTTTTCTTCTTTCTAAAAAATGTAATATTTCACGTTCAGGTGCTGAAATATTGTTATTATCCTGAGAAAAAATATCACTTAAAGGTTCAATCATAGTCAAGCGAAGTTGACTTTCGTCATAAGTGCTTGATCCAATAAGTATTAACTTTGAAAAAGCAAGTTCAATTAAATCTTGAGCATTTTCAATTATCCTGGTTTTTCCATCCGAGCTATTTGAACCTTTGTGTACTACTCCATTTAAATAAAAAGTTGCTTTTGATAAAAGTATATTGAGTTGATTTTGAATTAAGGTTTTTCGTTCTCTATTTAATTTACCTTTCTCAAATAGAATGCGTGTAATGTTTTCTTTATTACTTGACGATTGCCTTTGTTTTACATATTTATCAGTTTTCAATGACATCCGTACATCAGAAATTAAGCGAATATCTTCTGGTAATTTTACAATCATCAATCCTTGATCCGACAAGGTACATGAATTAAAAAAAACTTCATGGTTGTAATGATCACTGTTTGTAGTGATGATTTCTATTTTTAATTCCTTTTCTCTTCCAAATATTTGCCCGTCCACCTTTCTGGTAAATTCAAATTCTTGCTTGTTTTTGTTGAATTTTACTTTACTTTCTTTAACAATTCCGTCAAAAACCAGCTCATTTATGTATTGGCTCACTGCACTGAGATCGATATCAGTATTTTTTATTTCATCTTCAACATTTTTTTCGTCATCAGTGAGATATTCATAAAATTCCCCATTTCGCTGAATATAAGTTTGATATTCCAAAAGATTTAAAGCTTTTTCTACATTTTCCAGATGTTTAACCGGATTAATTTTGAGAGAATCAATCAGTAAAATACTAATATTTCTTGCGGTAGCCTTGAAACTATCAAAATATTTGATTAAAAAAAGTATTTTCAAAATTCTAACTTCAAGAGAATTTTGAAGCTGGCTTTCTGCTAGGAATATGGCATTTTGAGATTCTGCTCTAAGAGTTGCTCTAATACCCTCAAACATACTATCAAAACTCACCAGGTAGTTATTATCCTTTTCCAAAGATTTTTTTAATATCTCCTGAAAAACCCCAAGCATCGATCTCTCGCCAACAGATTGATGTTTACCTTGAAATACATTATGTTTAGACAAGGCTTTAATACATTGTTGAAAAAGGTCAAATTGGTAAGGTAAGAAAGGATATTTATTAACAAAATCATTATTTCCTTCAAATCCCTTAAACTGCATACCCGTTTCTGAAAAAGATAATAATGTCTTGATATTTTCTTTCTCATTATAATATGTTGAGTTTAGTAAAGTTTCCCCATTAACATTTTTTTCTAACAATCTTTTTTCTATTACCTCATCTACATTAGAAGAAGTTAAGGGTAAACGAACGCTAAAGCGGCCTTGGATTTTAGAAAAATCATCTGATTGGACGATAGAATCATTTCCAACAAGACTTTCCAAATCTTCCTGAGATGTAACAATAATCCAACTATTACCTTTACATTTAGTTCCTAGAGATTCAGCAATGGTTTGTAGGTTAAGCATCAATTTTGTATTCTCAGCGATAAATTGACCTACTTCATCGACAAAGAAATTTAATCGAAAACCTTTTCCTTTTGAGAGTATGTAGTCATTTACCCGATTGGCAAAATCCTCTATAGAATATCTTTGTTTTTTCTCCCAGATATCTAAATAGTCATCATATTTAGTGGCGGGTTGATTGTAAATTTCACCACATGCTTGAGCAATTGCATCACTTATTAATGGATCAACATAATCTATTCTAGCCTCTTTCCAGGGTCTTGAAAAGTATTTTCCAAATACATTTTGAAAGAGATTAAATTTTTCTTCCTTTGCCAGATAATTTTCAAAATCAGCAACATGAGGTTGAAAACCATAAAATCCTTGGTGGTCATAAAAAACCTTGTAAAAAACTTGGAGAATTGCGTTGGCATCTGTTTTTGCAGTGATCTGAGCTTGTTGATCAATGTTAAAAAGGATACTTTCTGACCGATACTGTTTAATAGCTTTTTGTATATCAGCCTTTAATTTAGGTTCATTATTAATTTTAGAGGCAAAAAGTTCACCGAGTTTTGTTCCGTGGTATTCTTTGTTTTCTAAGACATAAGAAAGAATTTTAAGAAGGTGAGATTTTCCAGAACCAAAAAAGCCAGATATCCAAACACCATTTTTGTTTTGTTCAGGCTCATTATAGGAATCAAAAAAATCTGCTATTTTTTTTGAAATATCTGTTGTAATGACAAACTCTTCTATTTCTTGTTGAATATGTTCTTGATCATCAGCTTTGATAACCGTTTCAATAATTCGTGTGAAGTCTTTTTTAAATAATTTAATTAAATCATCCATTTTTTCTAAAGTTTATAAGTGTCAATATTAAAGGCTCTGTAATAGTTATCATCTTCTATAGTTCCAAACAAACGCAGAGCTCTACCGGAATAAACTCCAGGAAAAAACATAAGCGTAGGGATATTTTTTACAGCACTTTGTAAATTATTTAATATAGTATGTGATCTAATAAATGGAAAAACTGCACCAACTCCAGAAATAAATAATATTTTTGGATTTTCGGTATTTAACCTATTGATAATTTCGGGAATTAGACGATCGTGAATGTTTAAGGTGGACTGGAGAGCCTTTTTAAATTTTTCTTTATCTTTCTTCACCTCAACTTCAAACATTTTTTCAAGTCCAATATTTTTATTAATTATATCACATGATAGATCAAAAAGGTTAACAACTAGTGAATTAACATCCTCATTTAATAATCTTTTTGTTAGATTCTTAATTTCTATCTCTACAAGACTATTCTTAGAAATTTCATAAGAAGCTATCCAAAAGGGAATCTCCCCTCCAAGAGCATCCATTTTCTGAAAACTTATGGAACTCACAACTTCGTATATATGTTGAAATTTTTCTATTATTTGCTCATTTGAATTCATCATTCTTATATTCAGGGTAAATTGTATAGTAAAATTTTCAAATCTCTCGGATTTGTCTCTAAAATTGTTTCTGATAATTGAAGATCTACAATGGGTATGACTATATTTCTATCTTTAATATTGTCAATTAAACCTGCTTGATGTAGAACTTTAAAGATAACTTGTTTTACTTTACCACGTGTTGATGGAGCTAATTGGTTTAATTCTTCATGATCAATCGCTTTCTTATTAACAAATGAATAATAATCTAAGTCTGATATTTTAAAATCAAAAAGTAAAATTTTCTCTTGAACTACCTCTTCTACAAAGTCTCTAAAGAATCGATATGCTCTGGCAAAAGCCACAAGACAAATCAATTTTTGAACTTCTACATTTCCATTTGTAAGTAATAGTAATTCTTTCTCAGTAAGTGTTTTAAGTCGCAAGAAAAGTTCTGCAAATTCACGTTTATTTGTTTTCTCACGATTACGACTCAATAATTCTGGCTTTAGTTCTTCTAAACTGTAACCATCTACAACCATAAGTTTTGCAAAGTGAACTAAATCAGCATACATTAGTGAAGCAGCTGTAAAAGAGAATCTATATTTTACTCTATTTTCCATTTAATCATTAGTGAATTAAATTGTTTAAATATACTATACAATAATAATCCTTTCCCAAAATACACTTTTTCCTAGATTTTTATGGATTTATTAAATAAATACCTTCATTCAGGTTAGTAGATGGTTTCAAAATTGATTTATGAAAGGACAGGTAAACTCTCTACTTTAGGAGATATAAAAAATTAACTGCGATTTAACCCAATTAATTTTTGTTCAATTTGATTTGTAAGAATTGTGTGTGTCCTTTGACATTTTCATTCCCTTATTTCCTAAAAATTTACCCAAAATTTTTGTGTTGAATGGGTCATTATCCCCCCTTTTTCCGGATTTACCCATTTTGTTAAGGAAG
>JAFMBQ010000294.1 GCA_017858365.1 Algoriphagus sp.
GTGGAAAAGGTGGAAAAGGTGTGGTATATATTACTTACCCAAATGTTAGAATATTAGCTGTAGAATACCAGTATTTCAACACAACCTATTCTCCTGATAATAGAACTGCACAATTAAACTGGGCAACATCTCAAGAATGGGAAAACTCCCACTTTGAAATCGAACGATCGGTAAATGGAGTTACTGCTTGGACCAAAATAGCTCAAGTCCAAGGACAAGGGTATTCAGAACTTCCTACGGAGTATACCTATACTGATGCAAAGCTTCCAGCTTCCGGAGGAATAGTTTATTACCGATTGAAGCAGCTTGATTTTGACGGTTCCCCTAGCTACAGCGTAACCAAGTCGATCAAAGTGGATGGGATTAAAGGCCAGGGTTCCTGGATCGCTTATCCAAACCCAAGTTCAAAGAAAAGTACGATTACGGTAGATCTGTTAAATCGATCGGTTTACAACGATGAGCCAATCTTGATTCAAATCTCTGATATCAGAGGCGTTTCCGAAACCTTCACTATCAATCAAGTGGAAGAGGTTTCTGAGGTGGTTAACAGGTATATGGAACGATCCATCTCAGGAGTATATATCCTTCAATTAATCTGGGGAACTAACTCTCAGCAATTGAAACTTTTAAGAGAATAATTTAAGAGGATTCTGAAATGCTCAATTTTCAGAATCCTCTTCTTTTTTACGCTGTTCGAATCCACAAGAATATCGCGGATGTAATTTCGAACAGTTATCATCGGATTATCAATTCGAGTTAATTTTCAGCCTTCTGACTTTCAAAACTAGGTGACTATTGTACGCTAGTTAATTCAAAAAAATTTGGTCCTGCACTTTTCAGACTTCTGAATTTAGCCTTCTGTCTTTTTAGCCTTATTCCTCTTTCTCTTCCTTTCGTTTAGGCATTTTGGCTTGCCCAAGACCTACACTTCCTTTCAACCCGCTAAACGTAGCTCTCCACCATCCTCCGAAAATGAACTTGGATTTGTCCCGCTCAAAATAGATAGGTGAGGTAATCCGATTGTTAAAAAGTTTCCGAGGATTATTGTTCCTAATAAGTGTATTGGCTGCAAAAGTCAATAGTCCTAATTTACCTTTTCCTGAGCGCATACTTACCGTGTCCAGTATTTGAATTTTTAAATCCTTATAATTTAAGTTCATTTCACCCCAGGACTCGTCCTCATTAATACGAAAATCCCACTTCCCTCCAGTAACTTTTCCAGAAACTACCTCGACAAATACTCCATTGGATACCATGTCATTTATGCTCCTCAAGTCAAATTCCCCTATACTTACCTGAATATCCATCGGATACGGAGCTTCAAAAAACAGAGTAGAATTCAATTCTAAAAGTCCTTTTCCCATCAGCTTAGACTCTGCATTCAAATACATTTTTTCCAAAGGATAGGTTTTGCCATCTTTGGAAAGTGCGAAAGGCGCCAGACTAAGATTCAAATCCTCAAATCGGATAGATCCAGGCGTCATTGCTCTTGGAACGAATTCCTGATACCGAATCAATGCATTAGTAGCAGTTACTGAATCCACCAACATCTCCAAAGGCGCATTTTTCATCAACTCTTGTGGCATAGGCTTTATGATTCCTTCACGTCTTGGCAGTCTCTTATCCCGGAAGACATCCAAACGCATTCCATCCAGGGAAACTTTTCTTGCCTTTAGTATCTGCGAATTGAAATAGGTATCAAAATCTATATCCAATATTGAAATCTGCTCCACGGTTCCATCAATTGCATCGGTTTGATAGCCAAGCTTTCTGAAGTAATTATATCTGCCTACTGTAGGCCCAAAACTAACTTGCTCTAAAAAAAGGTTATTCTCTAGAAACCTAATTCTCCCGATTTCCAGTTTGTTCAAGCTATCATCGGTATATATAGAATAATTGGCAAGCGAAAGACTCAGGTCTTTTTCAAGTAAAAACTGAGGCCGCATCTCCTGATCAGAATTCATCAAATCGAGATCTAGACCTTTTCTGCCAAAGTCAACATTATTGAAAGCCAACCTCGGCATTTGGCCTGAATCCTTGTTATGAGCTTTGATTTGACCTTGCTGAATGAGAATATCTCTTAGAATGATTGAAGAAACAAGCCCACCCTCTTTTCTGACTTTTGTCTCTTTCGCTGGAGCAGTTTTTTCAATTCGATCTAAATAGAGATCAATAATCGGATCGGTTAGTCGAAGCTGTGAAATATCGAAAACTCCTGTGGATTCAATTTGCCTCAAACTATTGTGCTTGATTCCGAGCTCGGCAACATTTGCCTTTAGAATAGGGACACCAGGATATCCGGTCGTATTATTAGGGATGATCTGAAAATCTGAAAATACAGTCTCCTCAGCCTTGTTATTCACAATCAATGACGAAAACTTCACGTTGTGTATGCTATCCGGGAGCGCGAAGGAAAAATCTTCTAATTTCAAACTGATGTCCTCAAATAAACCAGTGAAATTTTCCTTAGTGGTCATCGAAGAGTCTAGAAGTAATGCACTTACTCCTAGATCGAAATTGGTTTTGATGGATTGAATATCATTTTCTCCAACCACATAGTTAATGGCCAATTTAGAATTCAAAGCTTCTATTCGCTGGATGCTGATCTCCTCGATTGATTTTGGCAAGGCATTTCCAGTCTTAGAATTCTTATTCTGCTTCTTCTCTGAGGACTGAAATCCACGGATAATATTCAGATTAATCTGACCTCCATCTACAGCTAGTTGATCCAATTTGAGTTTATTATCAAAGAGGAAGGATTGCAAATCCACGCCTTGGAATGCTACTCGAGGCAATATTACTTCAAATTCAATCTTACTTTGAATGGCTTTTGAAGGGAAAAGCCGAAGATTATCAATCAAAATAGTCTGTGACTTTGAATTATAATTGAGCTTATCAGTATCGATCTCATAGCTTCCTCCAGCTACGCTAAAGGCATATTGTTTCAAACTCAGGTCAATCTCATCTGAGAAAAAAGTCCGGTCATTGGTTGATGGCTTGCCTTGCTCGATCAAAAACCCCTTCAAGCTCAAGGAGAGACTGTCCTCGCTCAATACAATATCTTTACTGCCGGAAAAATTCTCATATCGGACTCTTCCATCACTAAAGCTGACCGAATCAATACTGATATATGAAAAATATGAAGACAACAAATCTCCGACTTCTCCTGCTGAATTAATTTGATCTAGGGATTTATCTTGCTCCTTTTTCTTCCGAAACCGAGTTAATTCAACTATTGGGGAGGGAATCAAAATTTGGTTAATCAGGAGCTTTTCATCCCAGAAAGCTGCCTTCAAATCTATTCCCTCAATTCGAAATTCAGGTACTTTCACATTGATGACCACTGATTTATTATAGTTGTCGAGCACAGCGGTAAGTGAATCTGGATTTTCTGGCCTCAAGTAGAAATCTTGAATTACTATAAGGGACTGTTTCGAATCAATGATCACTTTTCCCGCTAAAAACTCATGCAGATTATCCCTAAGCTTAAGTCGGTATTTATCAAGACTCAAAACCATTTCGTTGGCTAAAAAAATATCCTGAATAGATGATTTGAGGTTAGGCTGAATCAAGACATCTTCCAATAAAAGGCTAAAACTCTCAAAACCAATATCGTTGCTTCGAATTCCAGCTTCGTCTGTAAACTGAACTTCGCCATCATTCAATTGAACTCGCTTGATCTCCACAGCATCCATATACCCTTGGAGCAACTCAGCTGCCCTACCCTCTTTGAAAGGTTTTTTCTCTTGCTTTTTTAATTCGGTAAATTCCATTTTTGGCGACTCGATGATCAATTCATCCATTTCCAGTCGACCTTCATTGTAGAACCTCTTCAGGTTCGCATTATTCAGCGAAAGCTTTGGCAAAGTCAATCGAATAATATTGTCCAAGTCCAAATCAATGAGAGCATCTGCTCTAGGCTCAATTCGAAGGTTTTCGAAAAGTAATTCATCTTTGAATGAGGATAAACTTACCCTATCCCCATAAATGACGTGAACCTCATCCGATAGGTATAAACTTGCCTCTCGGATATCCATCGATGCCTCTTGCCCATAAAAAAATTGATTGGTTTTTCGAGCTTGATTTTTCCCCAAATAGAATTTGATCATGTTGAAATTCAAATCAGCGATCTCAATTCTATTTTTTAAGGAATCATTAAAATCTGAAGTCAGAAACCTCCCCCTTACAACCGAAAGCTCTTTTACTTCGATGGATTCTAATATTCCATCAATCAATTCATTCAAATCTCCAGAAGCCGTACTATCACGAGTAGTAGTATTCCTTCGCTCTACTTTAAAATCTGGATTAGTCAGTACTATCTCGTCAATCATGACCTGAGAGGTCATAAATGCATTATTCAGATCCACATTTCCTACTCTCAGATCCTTAAGCGAGACTTGGTAGTACGCTTTACTGGCCTTGGTTCGATCTGGTGTAAGTTGCACTCCCTTTAAGTCAATTTTATTTTCCAATGAACTGACTCTTACACTCGTCGCTGAAATTGTGTGTACTCCATCTGGAAGTGGGAAATTGACATTTTCAAGCTCGAATTCAAATCCTTTTGCATTAAAAGGAGTCTTCCACTCTTGTTGAGTAGCCCAGTTGATGTCTTTTATAATCAATTTTGTATTCTCTGCCTTCAGGGAATTGTCGCTTAGAAAGTTTAAGAAAAAAAGATCGGCGTGGACAATTTCAATTTCATGGATGTATACACCAGAAAATCTAAATCGATCAATACTTTTCTTGATTTCATTTTCTAAAGCTTTCACTCGAGACTCCATTTGGGGAACAAATTCTGATTCATCATCAAATTCCTCCTTAGAAGGCATATCCAACTTAAGATTAGGATTATCAATCTCAATCTTCCCAATAGAAAATATACCAGAAGAAAAACTATACCATAGACTCTTAATCGCGAGCTGATCCAAATAAAGGTCAAAAAGTGCTTGATCTTTTTGATCCATTTCAGCATTCACAGGTTTTAGGATGATCCCATCTAGAAATAATCCCCTACGAATAAGTGAAAAATTTACCCGATTAAAATCAACCTCATAAACACCTTTTGTGGATTGATTTATTTGAATTCTAGTCCAATTAGAAAGTAAAAGGTTGGAGCCAAAGTAAACCACAAACTCTAAAAAAAGGATAGCCAAAAAAATAATAGTGATCACTCTCACAACTTTCTTACGAAAAAGATTCTTCAACTTTCTTTTCTTTGGCTCAGGACTCATTCATTAGAATTTTTAGCAAAATACGACATTCGTATTTATCCCAAACGAAAAAAGCAGCATCGAGATGCTGCTTAATTAGAATAGCTGTAGGAGAAGGATTCGAACCTCCACGAGGTAGTTAGGCGATAGTTCGGTTGAATTATGCTTTATACTTAATTCCTCACCCCCGAGACAGGAGGGCTTGTCTGCCAATTTCAACATCCTACAAGGTGAAGAATTTTAAATTATGCCAATTGCACAAGAAAATTAGAAAACAATTATAATTTTTTGCAATCGATTTAAATTCCAATAGCACAAACTTAACAATACCATTGGTTTATTAAAATTTTGGCAATATTTA